>JAATFA010000178.1 GCA_015655445.1 Actinomycetales bacterium
ACCTGCGCCTTGCCCTCGCGGCTCTTCGCGTGCTGGCTGAAGATGTCGAGGATGACGGCCGTGCGGTCGATGACCTTGACCTTGACGACGTCCTCGAGAGCGCGCCGCTGGCTCGGCGCGAGCTCGGTGTCGGCGATGACCGTGTCGGCCTCGAGCGCCCGGACGATGCCCGCGAGCTCCTCCGCCTTGCCGCGGCCGAAGTAGGTCGACGGATCCGGGTGCGGCCGGCGCTGGAGCAGGCCGTCGAGCACGCGCGCGCCCGCCGTCTCCGCGAGGGCCGCGAGCTCGCGCAGCGAGTTCTCCGCGTCGGCGACCGTGCCACCCGAGTAGACGCCGATGAGCACGACGTTCTCGAGCCGCAGCTGCCGGTACTCGACCTCGGTGACGTCCTCAAGCTCGGTCGAGAGCCCGCGCACGCGTCGCAGCGCCGCCCGGTCCTCGCGCTCGAGCTGCTCGCCGTCGCGGTCCTCCGAGTAGTCGGCATCGCGCTGGAGGGCCGCGGCGCGCCCGCTCGTGAAGAGGGAGTAGCCGCTCGCGCGCGTCGCCTCCGCGTTCAAGACACGCTCGACCGCGTCGTCGGTCGACGACGTGTCGCGCGTGGATCGGGCAGACATTTCTCCCACCCTAGTTCCTCTCGTTCGGTAAGTTCGCTTCATGACAGAGCACTACTTCACTCCGAGCCCGGAGAGTGCTCCCGCATATCGTCAGATCACGGCACGCCTCGCGGGCCGGGACGTCACCGTCACGACCGCTGCGGGCGTCTTCAGTCCCGAGCATGTCGACACCGGCACGAACGTGCTCCTCTCGCACGTGCCTCCGCCTCCGCCGGGCGGACACCTGCTCGACCTCGGATGCGGATGGGGTCCCATTGCGCTCACGCTCGCCCTCGAGTCGCCGCACGCGACCGTGTGGGCCGTGGACGTCAACGAACGGGCTCTCGACCTCGTACGCCGCAACGCTCAGAATCTCGCCATCAGCAACATCAACGCCGTCGCGCCCGCGGATGTTCCCGCCGACGTCGCCTTCACGACGATCTGGTCGAACCCGCCCATCCGCGTCGGCAAGAACGAGCTGCACGCGATCCTCGAGACATGGCTGCCGCGCCTCGAGGCCGGCTCGGACGCGTGGCTCGTCATCGCGCGCAACCTCGGCTCGGACTCGCTCCACCGCTGGCTGCAGACCGAGCTCGGCGCCGACTTCCTCGTGCACCGGGCGGCGACGAACAAGGGGTATCGCGTGCTGCGCGTGCGGCGCCGCGCCTGACGAGGACGCGATCCTCAGATCGAGAGCTCGCCATCGAAGACGAGGTCGGCCGGTCCGCTCAGCGCGACGTGCTCGCCGTCCTCCGCGGGCACGATGCGCACGCCGAGCACGCCGCCGGGGACCTCCACGCGCCAGACGTCGGGGGCTCCCGCTCCCGCCCAGTGCCGTGTCGCGAGCGCAGCGGCCGCCGCGCCCGTGCCGCAGCTGAGCGTCTCGCCGCTCCCGCGTTCGTGCACGCGCATCCGGATGCGGCCGACGCCGTCGCGCACGAGCGGATCGGACGGGACGACGAACTCGACGTTCGCGCCCTCCTCCGGCTCGGGGTCGAGCTGGGGGATGTAGGTCAGGTCGGCGGCCTCGAGCTCCTCGTCGCTCGCGAGCGCGACGACGACGTGCGGGTTGCCGACCGAGACGCCGAGCCCCGGCCGTTGCACGGGGAGGTTCCGCGCGCGGACGAGCGGCTCGCCGCCCTCGAGCGCCCACGGTCCCAGGTCGACCTGCAGGCCGCGTCCGCTCCGGCTCACCTCACGCACGCCCGCGCGCGTGCCGATCGCGATCGTCCCGCCCTCCGCAAGCTCGACCGACCCGTTCTCGATGAGGTACTGCGCGAACACGCGGATGCCGTTGCCACACATCTCCGCGACGCTCCCGTCCGCGTTGTGGTAGTCCATGAACCACTCCGCGGACGCGTCCTCCCCGAGAACCGCGGCGCCGTCGGGCAGGCTCGCCGAGCGCACGACGCGCAGCACGCCGTCCGCGCCCACGCCGAAGTGGCGGTCGCAGATCGCGGCGATCTGCTGGGGCGTCAGCTCGATCTCGCCCTCCGGGTCGGAGAAGAGCACGAAGTCGTTGCCCGTGCCCTGCCCCTTCGTGAACTGGAGGACGGTCATGCCGACAGCCTATCGGCGCTCAGCAGACGCAGGACCGCCTCGACGCGCTCGGGGTCGTCCCACGCGAGGTCGACGGCGGGGTACCGAGCGAACCAGCTCACCTGGCGGCGCGCGTACCGTCGCGTGAGGGCCGCCGCCTCGGCGATCGCATCGTCCTCCCCGAGCGCGCCGCGCAGTTGCGCCGCCGCTTGCGCGTACCCGATCGCCCGGCTCGCGGTCGTGCCCATGCCGTGCGCGAGGAGCGCGGCGACCTCCTCGACGAGCCCGTCCCGCCACATGCGCCGCACGCGCGCGTCGAGGGCCGGGACGAGCGAGGCGCGCGGCGCCGCGAGACGCACGACGACCGAGGGCGTCCACAGCTCTCGCGCGCTCGGCAGGCCCGCCCCGAACGGCTCGCCCGTGACCTCCACGACCTCGAGCGCGCGCACGATGCGACGGCCGTTGTGCGGTCCGATCGCCGCCGCGGCGCGAGGGTCGACCTCCCGCAGGCGGGAGAAGAGGGCACCGGGTCCGAGGCGGTCGAGCTCGTCCTCGAGCCGAGCGCGCACCGCGGGATCGCGCGCGGGGAAGTCGAACGCGAAGAGCACGCTCGAGACGTACAGGCCCGAGCCGCCGACGAGGATCGGCACCGCCCCGCGAGAACGGATCTGCTCGACCGCGGCGCGCGCGAGAGGCTGGTAGGCCGCGACGGAGGCCTCCTCGCGCGGGTCGAGCACGTCGAGGAGGTGGTGCGGGATGCCCCGGCGCTCCGTGAGCGGCACCTTGGCCGTGCCGATGTCCATGCCGCGATAGAGCTGCATCGCGTCCGCGTTGACGACCTCCGCGGCTCGCCCCTCGGCATCGAGGCGCTCCGCGACGTCGAGCGCGAGCGCAGACTTGCCGGTCCCCGTTGCCCCGACGACGGCGAGCAGGGGGATCACGCCGGACACGGGGTCGCCGTCACGGGTCACGCACGCCGTCAGCGGGCGCCGGGGACCGTGGCGGCGTGCACGGCCGGACGCGACGACGCCCGTGCCGCGTCGGCCCGGAGCACGGGCAGGCCGAGGGAGACGCTCGCGCGTCCCCCCACGCCTGCACCCGGGATGAGGACCGCGCACGAGTCCGCCTGGGCGCGGTCCCACGCGTCGCCCGCGCGCGTGCGCCGGATCGCGAGGGGAGCGCCGTCGGCGCTGTCCGCGAGCAGGTGGAACGGGGCGGCGTGGCTCACGACAACGCTCACGACGTCGCCCGGACGCGGCACGCCGCTCCCGCCGGGGACATCGAAGTGCACGAGCCGCCCGTCCTCTGCGCGGCCGCTCATCCGGTGCGTCTCCGCGTCCTTCTTCCCCTCGCCGGTCGAGACGAGGACCTCGACGCGAGCTCCCACACGACGGCGGTTCTCCTCCCACGAGATGCGCTCCTGGAGCGCGACGAGGCGGTCGTAGCGCTCCTGCACGACCTCCTTGGGCACCTGGTCGGGCATGGTCGCCGCGGGGGTGCCCGGTCGGATCGAGTACTGGAAGGTGAAGGCGGACGCGAAGCGAGCCTGCTCGACGACGCGGAGCGTGTCGGCGAAGTCCTCCTCCGTCTCGCCCGGGAAGCCGACGATGATGTCCGTCGAGATCGCCGCGTCCGGGATCCGCGCCCGCACGCGGTCGAGGATGCCGAGGAAGCGCTCCGAGCGGTAGGAGCGCCGCATCGCGCGAAGGACCCGGTCGGATCCGGACTGGAGCGGCATGTGCAGCTGCGGCATGACGGCGGCCGTCTCCGCCATCGCCTCGACGACGTCGTCGGTTAACGCCGCGGGGTGCGGGCTCGTGAAGCGCAGCCGCTCGAGGCCCTCGATGCGTCCCGCGGCGCGCAGGAGCTTGCCGAACGCCTGACGGTCGCCGAACTCGACGCCGTACGAGTTGACGTTCTGCCCCAGGAGCGTCACCTCGATCGCCCCGTCGGCGACGAGCGCCTCGATCTCGGCGAGGATGTCCCCGGGACGCCGGTCGCGCTCCTTGCCGCGCAGCGACGGGACGATACAGAAGGTGCACGTGTTGTTGCACCCGACGGAGATCGAGACCCAGCCGCTGTAGGTCGACTCCCGTCGCGCGGGCAATGTCGACGGGAACACCTCGAGCGACTCGAGGATCTCCAGCTGCGCCTCGCCGTTGTGCCGCGCGCGCTCGAGCAGCGTGGGGAGCGACCCCATGTTGTGGGTGCCGAACACGACGTCGACCCACGGCGCCTTCTCGAGGATGACCGCGGTGTCCTTCTGCGCGAGACAGCCTCCGACGGCGATCTGCATCCCCTCGCGCTCGCGCTTCGCACTCGCGAGCTGCCCGAGCGTTCCGTAGAGCTTGTTGTCCGCGTTCTCGCGCACGGCGCACGTATTGAGCACGACGACGTCCGCGGGCTCCCCGTTTGCACGCACGTAGCCCGCCGCCTCGAGTGATCCGCTCAAGCGCTCGCTGTCGTGCACGTTCATCTGACAGCCGTACGTGCGCACCTCGTAGGTACGCGGGCGCGACGGGGCGAGCGTGGTCATGATGGCAGCTTAAGCGCTCGCGGTCGAGCCCGTGCCAGCGTGCCTCTGCGGCCTCGCCGCACACGAAGCCGCGCGCCCGTCACTCGAAGCGCACTCCGTGCCCTCGCGGCCCGAGCGCGTCCTCGATCGCGTCCCGCGCGAGCTCGCCCGAATACCCGCGCCGCGCGAGGAACCCCGCGAGTCGACGAACCGCGGCCTCGTGGTCGACGCCTCGGAGCTGACGAGCGCGCTTGCGCGCGAGGGCGAAGACCGCCTCTCGTTCCGCGCTCGGGTCGACGTCCTCGAGCGCCGCAGCGACGGCCTCCGAGCCGATCCCGCGCCGCGCGAGCTCGGCCGCGAGAGCACGCCGCCCGAGTCCCTTCCGCTCGCCCACCGTTCGGACGAGCGTGCGCGCGAGCTCCACGTCGTCGAGAAGGCCCACGCGAGACAGCCGCTCGACCTCCGCATCGATGGCGTCATCCTCGAGCCCCCGCTGGGCCAAGGCCCGCCGCATCTCGGAGACCGAGAGCGACCGTCGCGTCAGGGCGACCATGCTCACGTTCTCGGCACGGCGAGCGGCACGCTCCCTCGCGCGGGACGCGCCCGGCTCCTGCTCTGCGCCCTCGTCGCTGTATGCCGCGCCCTCGTCTCCCTGCGTCGCCTCCTCGTCTCGGTGCGCTGCACTCGGGTCTCGGTGCATCGCATCCTCGTCTCGGTGCGCTGCACTCGGGTCTCGGTGCATCGCATCCTCGTCTCGGTGCGACGCGCCTTCGTCTCGGTGCGACACCATCGGACGCGCGTCCTCCCGACGCCCGCCGCCCGCCCTCCTCGAAGGGGGATCGGACGGCCGGGCTCCGGGAGAGACGCCCGGAAAGTAGAGCAGGCGACCGAGGCCGTCGCCGACCTCCGCCATGATCAGGCTCCCTTGCGCGCGGCGAGCTTGTCCTGGATCGACTCGACGTTCGCCGTCTCAGCGGTCTCCGAGGGCTTGCCGGCGCCCACTCCGAGCTTCGCGAGGATCTTCTGCTCGATCTCGCGCGCCACCTCCTCGTTCTCCACAAGGAAGCGGCGAGCGTTCTCCTTGCCCTGACCGAGCTGATCGCCGTCGTAGGTGTACCACGCACCGGACTTCTTGACGATGTCGTGCTCGACGCCGAAGTCGATGAGACTGCCCTCTCGCGAGATGCCCACGCCGTAGAGGATGTCGAACTCCGCCTGCTTGAAGGGCGGCGCCATCTTGTTCTTGACGACCTTCACGCGCGTGCGGTTGCCGACCGCCTCCGAGCCCTCCTTGAGGGTCTCGATGCGCCGGATGTCCAGCCGCACCGAGGCGTAGAACTTGAGCGCCTTGCCGCCCGAGGTCGTCTCGGGGCTGCCGAAGAAGACGCCGACCTTCTCGCGCAGCTGGTTGATGAAGATCATCGTCGTCTGGGTCTGGTTGAGCGCACCCGTGAGCTTGCGCAGCGCTTGCGACATGAGACGCGCCTGGAGTCCCACGTGCGAGTCGCCCATCTCGCCCTCGATCTCCGCTCGAGGCACGAGCGCCGCCACCGAGTCGATGACCACGAGGTCGATCGATCCCGAGCGCACGAGCATATCGGCGATCTCGAGCGCCTGCTCCCCCGTGTCGGGCTGCGACACGAGGAGCGAGTCGATGTCCACGCCGAGTTTCTTCGCGTAGTCGGGATCGAGGGCGTGCTCGGCGTCGATGAACGCCGCGATGCCGCCCGCTCGCTGGGCGTTCGCGATCGCGTGGAGGGTGAGGGTGGTCTTGCCCGAGGACTCCGGGCCGTAGATCTCCACGATGCGCCCGCGCGGAAGCCCGCCGATGCCGAGCGCGACGTCGAGGGCGATGGAGCCCGTCGGGATGACCGCGACCGGTGCACGCTCGTCACTGCCAAGCCGCATGACAGTGCCCTTGCCGAACTGCCGGTCGATTTGTGCGAGCGCCGTCTCGAGTGCCTTCTCGCGGTCTGCTGGTGATGGCATTGCCCTCTCCTTCGTCGTGGTTGCTGCTGCCCATAGGCTGTCGATCCGCAGAGGGCCGATGGTGCAAGGCCCGCAGCCTCCCGACAAGGGCTGTCGCGTCTCGATGACGAAGACCACGCTACGCAGGACCTCCGACATCGCGGCCGGCGCTCCCGCATCCGTGGACGATCCGCCATCGAGCCGCCCTGTGAGGGACTCTATCTCCGCCCGAACACATATTCGATAGGCACACGGCGTGTCGCACGCGACCGAGCGCTGCGCTGCTGCCAGGCCGCAGCGGCGAGGTCGCGGAGTCGCCCCTTGGGCGACCGTCTCGATCGGCCGTGGTCAATCCAGGCTCGTGCCGTCACCTGCACTTGCGCCGCGAGCCTGCACGGCGCGAGCGGTCGCCTCCGGAGCGCTCCTATGCGTGCGTGCTCGGTCCGCTTCAGCGCGCGCCGTCCGCCGGCGGACGCATCCCCACGCCATGCCACCGCTCGACGGGCACATCACGCGCCCGGCACAGTGCGAGCCACACCTCGCCGGGGTCTACGCCTGCCTCGAGCGCCTCCCGCGGGGTGCGGCCGCCGAGCTCCGAGAGCACGAGGTCGGAAGTGAGCACCCGTCCGTAGGCCTCGCCGAACTCGGTGGCGACGGCCTGCCAGAACTCCCGCATACGCACCCCTCCACGGTACGGCGTCGCGCGCCCCGTCCGCGCCCTCGCGCCCGGGGACCCGCACGCGAGCGGAACGCTCCGACCGCGTCCTCTCGTGCCGGCGGTACCGCTGAAAACGAAGGAAAACGGCATCCGTGAGGCGCTCGAACCGGCTTTCGCGCGCTGGGAGCCATCCACCTCCTTCGTTTTCGGACCCCAGCGGCACGAGCGCGCCCGATGCGGCAGGGCGCGGACCGCGAGACGGGTCGGCCCACTGCGGCCGCGGCGACGGAGATGGCGACGACGACGGCGACGGCGATCAAAACGAAGGAGGATGCCCACCGCGACGGCGCCGAAACCGCGTTTGGGATGGCCAGCGGACGTCTTCTCCTTCGTTTTGGGGAAGGCGAAGCGGGAGGGGAGACGGCGAGGCGCCCCGGCAGGAGCCGGGGCGCCTCGTGAGACGTGTGACTACCGGACCGCCAGATCGGCGTCGAACTCGGCGACCAGATCGTCGGGGATCCTGTCGGGGATCGGGGATGCGATGCCCTCGATCGCGGCGAGACGATCGCCCACCTCCCGCATGATGACCGAGATGGGCGTGTCGAGCGCGTCTGCCACCGAGGCGAGGATCTCCGAGCTGGCCTCCTTCTGGCCCCGCTCCACCTCGCTCAAGTAGCCGAGCGCGACGCTCGCCTTGCTCGCGACCTGGCGAAGAGTACGGCCCTTCTGCAGACGGAAGTCCCGAAGAACGTCACCGATCTCTTGACGAACAAGAACCATGGGAACCTCCTTCTCTGCCCGACTGCATCGGTACGAGCCATCCGGTGTGGGGAGTAACACTACCCCGTCGTACGGGAACTCTAGCCAGCGCAGTCTGGGATGCGCGTGTAAACGCATCGTTTGTAACGTGATCGAAACGCCTGCTATTCCGGGGCCAGCACGGACGCTCGCGACGGCCGCCCGAGCGCATCATCGCTCGAGCAGACGCGCGAGCTCGAGCGTCGCGGCCCTCACCGTCGCGGCGCGGATCTCGTCGCGTGTGCCCACGAGGACGAGCGGCACGGCCTCGACACGCCCTTCGATCGCGATCCCGACGAAGACGGTCCCCGGCGGCCGGCCGCCCTGGGGATCCGGGCCCGCGACGCCCGTCGTCGCGAGACCGACATCCGCCGCGCGACCCGCGACGGCCAGGCGGCCTCGCACCCGATCGGCCATCTGCCGCGCGACGTCGGGATGCACGGGCCCCTCCCGCTCGAGGAGCTCGGCATCGACCCCGAGCACAGTGCGCTTGAGCTCCGTCGCATACGCGACGACACCCCCGACCACGACCGCCGACGCACCCGCCGGACGCACGAACTCCGCGACGAGGAGGCCGCCCGTGAGCGACTCGGCGATGGCGAGCGTGAGCCCGCGGCTCGCGAGCTCCCGCACGAGAGCGGGCGCGAGCCCGGCCGCATCGCCGGCGTCGACCGTCATGAGCGCGCACGTGCCCGGCGGCGCACCCCGATCATGGCCCGCACGAGATAGTCCACGCCCGTGACGACCGTGAGCACGAGCGCTATGCCCATGAGGATGGCGTCGACGGTGTGCACCCAGTCGCCCAGGAACGACCAGAACGGGATGAGAGCGATCGTCACGGCGACCGATTGCGCCCACGTCTTGAGCTTGCCGCCCGGCGACGCCGCGATGACGACGTCGCGCAGGAGCGCGAGACGCAACGCCGTGATGCCGAGCTCGCGCACGAGGATGACGATCGTGACCCACCACGGCAGCTCGCCGAGGATCGAGACGCCCACGAGAGCGCCGCCCACGAGGGCCTTGTCCGCGATCGGGTCGAGGATCTTGCCGAAGTCGGTGACGAGGTTCTGCCGCCGCGCGAGGATGCCGTCGACGCTGTCGGTGAGGATCGCGAGCAGGAAGAGCGCGGCCGCGACGTAGCGCAACGCGCCGTCGCGACCATCGTCGGCGAGGAGCAGCCAGATGAAGACGGGCGCGAGGAGGATGCGCGCGACCGTGACGATGTTCGCGACGTTGCCCGTGCTCGCGGGCGTCTGCCCGTTCCGGGCCACACGCCCGCGCATCGGGTTGGGGCGAGGCTCCGAGAACGTCACGGTCACTCCCTGCCGGTCAGGCTCCAGGCGTCCTCGTCCGAGGGGCCGTCGACGTCAGGATAGTCGGGACCGCTGGCACCGGCCCCCGACTCCCCCGGCTCCCCGTCGTCTCCCCGCAACCGCGCGAGGACGGCGGGCAGCTGCTCGGGCGTCACGAGCACGTCGCGCGCCTTCGACCCCTCGCTCGGGCCCACGATGTCGCGGGACTCGAGCAGGTCCATGAGGCGCCCGGCCTTGGCGAAGCCGACGCGCAGCTTGCGCTGCAGCATCGAGGTCGAGCCGAACTGCGTGTTGACGACGAGCTCGGCCGCGGCGAGGAGCAGTTCGAGGTCGTCGCCGATGTCGGAGTCGATCTGCCTCTTCTCGACGCCGACGGCGACGTCCTGCCGATACTCCGGACGCGCCTGCTCGGTCACGTGCGCGACGACGGCCGCGATCTCGGACTCGGTCACCCACGCTCCCTGCACGCGGATCGGCTTCGAGGCGCCCATCGGCAGGAACAGGCCATCGCCCTGCCCGATGAGCTTCTCGGCCCCGGGCGTGTCGAGGATCACGCGGGAGTCCGTCATGCTCGAGACCGCGAACGCGAGGCGACTCGGCACGTTCGCCTTGATGAGGCCGGTCACGACGTCGACGCTCGGCCGCTGCGTCGCGAGCACGAGGTGGATGCCAGACGCGCGCGCGAGCTGCGTGATCCGCACGATCGAGTCCTCGACGTCACGGGGGGCCACCATCATGAGATCGGCGAGCTCGTCGACGACGACCAGGAGGTACGGGTACGGCGAGAGGACGCGCTCGCTGCCCGCAGGCAGCTGGATCTCGTCCGCGAGAACGGCGCGATTGAAGTCGTCGATGTGGCGGAACCCGAACGACGCGAGGTCGTCGTACCGCATGTCCA
>JAATFA010000112.1 GCA_015655445.1 Actinomycetales bacterium
AAGATGTCGGAGAGCTTGCCGTAGATCGGCGTCGCGATCGTCGAGGTGATGAGGTAGGCCGTGGTCACCCACGCCTGCTGGTCGAGTCCCTTGAGGTCGTCGCCGATCGTGCGGATCGCCGTGCCGACGATCGTCTGGTCGAGCGACGAGAGGAACATGCCGGCCATGAGGCCGTAGATCACCAGCAGGATCTGCCGGTGGGTCATGATCGGCTTCGAGCCGTGCGGCTCGGAGCTCGGCGGGGGCGCCGACACGGGCGCTGTTGCAGTTGACACGGGAGGTCCTTCGATCTGATGGGCGGGGGCTCGCCCGGCAGGCCGACGGAGCCGACGCCGGGCGCCGACGTCGGCGAGCTGTTATTGCAGCGCGTGCAATGTTACACCGCTGCATCTCTGCGTCAACTGCAGATTCTCGACGACCGCGTTCAGCCTGCGTCGTCCTGGGCGGAGCGCAGGCCGACGGCGGCGCGCAGGCTGTCCATGGTACGCATGATCGCGACCGACTCCTCGACGGGCATGGTCGCAGTTCCTCGACGGGCGTGGTCTCGAGGGATGGTGCACGAGCCACATGAGCGCGGGCCCGACGCCTCGGCATGCCGGGCGCCGGGATGCCGCCCCGTCACGCGGGACGGCGCGTCGCGACGATCTTGTGACGATCGACCCTCGTCCCTCGTCACCAGGAGGAGCGGAACGTCCGCGCAGAGAAGGAAATGAGGTCAGGGATCATGGCAGACACGCGCAAGACGGTGGCCAAGGCCGCGTTGAACCCCATCGCCGCCCTGTCGCAGTGGGGAGTGCGCAGCGAGCACGCCTACCTGGCGGGCTTCGCATCGGTCGGCATCTCGTTCGTCTCGTGGCTCGTCTCGCGAGGCATGAAGGACTCGAAGCCGCAGTCCGACCGCTGGGGTATCTTCATCGGCGAGTGGGCCCCCACGTTCTTCGCGATCGGCATCGCCCTCAAGCACGAGGAGAAGTAGGGCCAGAGCGGGCGCACGGTCGCCCCGGCCGCTATCGGTCCGCCACCGTCCGTCGCGATCACGCACGCAGGCGTGTGAGCGCGGACACGAGGTCGGCGCCGGGCTCGATCGCGCCCACCGGCCTGCCACCGCCGAGCACCGGCAGCTCGCGCAGCCGCGCGGCGCCCGAGACATCGACTCCGAGCGCGTCGAGCACCTCGAGCGCGACCATCGTCGTGGCGCGCGGGCTGCCGTCGGCGACCTTCATCGCGACGGCCTCCCCCGTCGCGGCCGCCATCGCGATCACGCCCTCCGCGCCGCCCTTGGCGAGCAGGCCCGGCACGAGCTCCATCGCGAGGGTGTTGGACTGGCGCGTGCCGCCCACATAGAACGGGAAGGCGCGCATCGCGTCGGCGACGGCCCGCTCAGGCGTGGCCGGCGCGGCGAGCACGAGCGTGCGGAACAGCGTCGCGAGACCGCGCACGCTCGTGCCGAAGAGGGGCGCGCCGCATCCGTCGACGGCGACCGCGCCGACCTCGACCCCGCTCAGCCGGACGAGCTCCGCGCGCGCGTGCTCCTGCACCGGGTGGTTCGGGTCGAGGTAGCCCGCCGTGTCCCAGCCGCGGGCGGAGGCCGTGAGCAGCATGCCCGCGTGCTTGCCCGAGCAGTTCATGCGAATCCGCGACGGCCCCTCGAACGCGCGGATCATGCGCTCGCGCGTCGGGCCGTCCTCCGGCCAGTCCGGCGGCGTGCCGAGCGCCGACTCGTCCAGGCCCGCCTCGGCGAGGATCTCGCGCACGACGCGCACGTGCTCGTCCTCGCCCGTATGGCTCGCTGCGGCGATCGCGAGCGCGCGCCCCGCGAGCGGCGCGCCCGCGGTGAGTGCCGCGACCGCCTGCGCCGGCTTGACCGTCGAGCGCGGCAGCACGAGCGCGTCGGGGTCGCCGAGGCTCACGACCGTCTCCCCGTGCGCGTCGAGTGCGAGCAGCGAACCGAGATGGCGGCTCTCGACGACGGCGGAACGACGGACGACGGCGAGCTCGGCGAGCACGGACACGGGCGACTCCTTCTTCGGTCGATCTCTGACGCCGATCCCTGCGATCGGCGGTCGGCCTCCGCGGCCGGCGATCGGCGGCCGGCGGCCTACAGCACTGTCACGCCGAGCACCCGGTGGCCGACGGCGATCGACTCGCCCGTCACGGCGGAGAGCGGCGAGCTGAGAAAGGCGATCAGGTCCGCGATCTGCTCGGGCGACGACTGGCCGCCCTGGCCCCTCGCGACCTCCGTCTCCGGCTCGCGCGCGACGGTCCCCGGGTTGACGGCGTTGACCGCGACGCCCGTGCCCGCGAGCTCGTCGGCGAGGTTCTTGGCGACGAGGATCGTCGCGGCGTTCCGCACCGAGCCGGTGATGCTGCCGGTCAGGTACGCGTTCTGGCCGCTCACGACGACGATGCGGCCGAACCCGGCCTCCCGCATCGCCGGGACGACCGCGGACGCCACACGCAGGAACGCCATCGCCTTCGCGTCCACCGCGGCGAGGACCTGCGCGGGATCGGAGGCGCGCGACGGGTCGAGCGTCTGGGCGGCGGGGGCCGCCGCGACGACGAGGGCGTCGACGCGGCCGTGCTCGCGCAGCACGCGCGCCACGCCGTCACGCACCGATCCGTCGTCCGACGCGTCCATCGCCACGCCGTCGGCGGCGTGCCGGGATGCGACGACGACCCTCGCCCCCTCCCGCCGAAGCCGGTCGGCGACGGCCGAGCCGATGAGGCCCGTGCCGCCCACGACGAGAACCACCCGGTCGCTCAGTCCAAGATCCATATGGGTGACAACCCGCCATTCCCGCGTTTTGTTTCTCGTCCCGACCGGGTCGCCGAGACATGTGCACCGCTACCGATCGCGCCTCGCGGCGACGACGCTCCGTTCCGCGTGACGGGCGCGCCGCCTACGACGGGTGGACGACCCGATCCACGGCGATGACGAGCTTGACGCGCGTCTCGTCGGGCCCCCCGAAGTTCGGGTACGGTCCCCCCAGGTATCGCTGGGCGAGGAGCTCGATGTGCTCCGCGGCGCCGTCCTCCACGATGTCGACGACCCTTCCGCGCACGCTGAAGTAGTCGGCCGGCTGGGTGCGGTTCGCGACCGCGACAGAGACGCGCGGGTCGCGCCGGACGTTCCGCGTCTTCTGGTGCGTCGACACGGTGTTGACGATGATGTGCTCGCCGTCCGTGTCCACCCAGGTCTGGGTCAGCTGAGGCGACCCGTCGGGCATCGACGTGGCGATGAAGCAGGGAGACGCCTCACGCATGAGTGCGACCATTCGGGCGGTGAGCTCCACGAGGAGTCCTTTCGTCGTGCGGGCATGCGCCCGGGTCGTGCGGTCTCGTCGGGAAGGACTGCGACGCGCACACCACGACGCACCCCGTCTCGACGAGACCCGTCGATCAGAGATGCCATGGCCACGGATGATCCGCTCGAGCGTGTGGACTGCGAGACCCGACGAACCAGTAACGGGCGCCTCACGCTTTTTCGGCAGCCCCACGGTAGCACGCGTGCGACGCCCCGCCCGCTGCGTCGTGCAGTCCGCCCGCGCCGAGCACGCCGATCCGCCGCCGCGATCGCGCGGCTGCGGCCGCGTCCCTAGGCGGAACGGGCCGGTCCCCCCTCGCAGCGTCACTCGGAGCCGGATGCGCCCTCGAGCAGCGCACGCCCCGCCGCTCCCAGGTCGAGCTCCCCGATGCGCACCGCCTGCCCCGTCTCGAGGGAGCGATTGCCCGCCAGGCCGACGGCGACGGCGCGCACACCGTCGCGCCAGCTCGCGACCCGACCCAGCCCGTCGTCGGCGGGGCCCCGGAAGACGTCGCGCAGCAGGATCTCGTCGCCGCCTCCGTGTCCGCCCTCGGCCGCGGGGATGGGGACCTCCTCCGCCGGCTCGAAATGCCGCTGCACGACGAGCCGCTCGCCCACCGGGCGCGTGCGCTCGGCACGAACGCCCTCCGGATGCGCGCTCGGGTCGACGGTCACCCTGCCGTCGGCCCCGACGAGCACGGCGCCGCGCTCGACGACCGCGAGCTCCGCGCGTCCCTCCGTGCCGTTGACCGCCACGGTGTAGCCCTCCCACGGGGAGTGCGCGTTGAGCGAGTACGCCATGCTCGGCCCGCCCCGGTAGTCGACGACGAGGGAGAGGTTGTCCTCGATCGTGATGCCCGGATCGAACACGTCGCGGTCGCGCAGATAGCCGTCGTACCGCTCCTGCTCGTAGTAGAGGCCGCGAAGCTCCGGGTCGGCGCGCAGGTCGAGGCTGAACGCGTCGCGCAGCGGCGAGTCGACCGAGCCGCGCTCCGGCCGCGGGCCCACACCGCGGCGTCGGGCGTTCTCGGCACCGTAGAAGCGAAGCCCGCCGCTCGCGAACACGCGCGACGGGGAGTCCGCGATCCACCAGTTCACGAGGTCGAAGTGATGGGACGCCTTGTGGATCAGCAGGCCGCCGGAGTTGCGCTTGTCGCGATGCCAGCGCCGGAAGTAGTCGGCGCCGTGCGCGGTGTCGAGCACCCATTCGAAGTGGACGGAGGTGACCTCGCCGATCCGACCGTCCGCCACCACCCGGCGCAGCGCCGTGTTGCGCGGCGCGTACCGGTAGTTGAAGGTGATCGTCACCTCTCGGCCGGTGCGCTCGGCGGCGTCGGCGATCCGTCGCACGCCCTCCTCCGTCGTCGTGAGCGGCTTCTCGACGATCGCGTCCGCGCCCGCGTCGAGCGCGGCGACGACGTAGTCGGCGTGGGTGTGGTCGGGCGTCGTCACGATCACCCGGTCGATCCGGTGCTCGCGCACGACCGCGCCGAGATCGGCCGGGTCGAAACGCGCCGGGTCGCCGAGCGCCTCCCGCCCCGGACGCGACAGGCTGTAGTCCAGGCGCCCGGGGTTGCGGTCGGCCCATGCGACCAGCTCCGCGACGTCGGCGTGCGGACCGGCGATGGCGTCGAGATACATCTGCGAGCGCGAGCCTGTGCCCACGAGAGCGTATCGGCGGCGTGTCACGGCGTCCTCACTTGATCCCGGTGGTGGCGATCCCGCGCACGAGATACCTCTGCCCGGCCAGGAACGCGATGAACAGCGGCACGAGCGAGACGACGGACATCGCGAACATGGCGCCGTAGTCCGAGGTCGACTGCGCGTCGACGAATCCCTTGAGCGCGATCGACACCGTGAACTCGTTCGGCGAGCGCAAGTAGATGAGCGGGCCGAAGAAGTCCGCCCACGTCCAGATGAAGGTGAATATCGCCGTCGTCGCGAGCGCCGGCACCATGAGCGGCAGGGTGATCCGCGCGTAGATGCGCACGTGCCCCGCGCCGTCGATGCGCGCGGCCTCGAAGATCTCCTTCGGCAGGGCGCGGATGAACTGCACCATGAGGAAGACGAAGAACGCGTCGGTGGCGAGGAACTTCGGCACGATGAGCGGCAGGAAGGTGTTGAGCCAGCCGAGCTCCTTGAAGATCACGAACTGCGGCACGAGCACGACCTGGAACGGCAGCATGATCGTGCCGAGCATGAGGGCGAAGAACAGGTTGCGCCCACGGAAGCGCAGCCGTGCGAACGCGTAGGCCGCGAGCGAGCACGACGCGAGGTTGCCGACGATCGCGCCCACCGCGACGATGGCGGAGTTCAGGAGGAACTGGCCGAATGGGAACTCCTGGGCCGTCCATCCCTTCATGTAGTTCTCGAGCGTGAGGTGCGTCGGCACGATGCTCAGGTCGCGGAAGATCTCGCCGTTGGGCTTGAGGGAGGACACGACGAGCCAGATGAGCGGGTAGAGCATGATCACGCACAGCACGAGGAGCGCGGCGTGCTTGAGGACGGATCGCCAGATGCGTCGAGCCCGGCGCCGGCGCGGGGCGACGGGCGCGGCTGCGACAGGCGCCTGGACGTCGAGAGCGGTCATCGCTCGCCTTTCGGATGGAGGGCCTCGGGCCGCCGATCAGTCGTCATAGAAGACCCAATACCGGGAGAGCCAGAAGTTGATGCCCGTGAAGCCGGCGATGACGAGCAGCAGGAACCACGCCATCGACGACGCGTAACCCATGTCGATCGGCGCCGTGAAGGCGTTCTGATAGAGGTACAGCGTGTAGAAGAGGGTCGCGTCGCTCGGGCCGCCGGAGCCGCCCGAGACGATGTAGGCCTGCGTGAAGGACTGGAACGCGAAGATGATCTGCAGCACGAGGTTGAAGAAGATGATCGGCGTCAGCAGCGGGAACGTGATCGAGAAGAACCGCCGCACGGTGCCGGCGCCGTCCACCGCCGCCGCCTCGTGGTACATCTCGGGGATCTGGCGCAGGCCCGCCAGGAAGATCACCATGGGCGAGCCGAACGTCCAGACGTGCAGGAGCACGAGCGTCCAGAGCGCGAAGTCCGGGTGCGAGATCCACCCCGGGCCGTCGATCCCGAACCAGGCGAGGAAGCCGTTGAAGAGGCCGTCCTTGCCGAACACCTGGCGCCACAGGATCGCGATCGCGACCGAGCCGCCCATGAGGCTCGGGAGGTAGAAGACCGACCGGTAGAAGGCGAGTCCGCGCATGCCACGGTCGAGCACGAGCGCGAGCGCCAGCGCGAGGACGAGCTGCAGCGGCACCGACACGAAGACGTAGAGCAGCGTGACGCCGAAGGAGTGCCACAGCCGGGTGTCGCCGATCATCCGGACGATGTTGTCGAAGCCGGCGAAGCGTGGCGGGGTCAGCAGGTCGTAGTGGGTGAACGACAGGATGAGCGAGGCGGCCATCGGGCCGATCGTGAAGACGAGCACGCCGACGAGCCAGGGCGACAGGAACAG
>JAATFA010000098.1 GCA_015655445.1 Actinomycetales bacterium
AGCCCTAGTGCGTGTCCCGCGCGGCCCTAAGGCGTGACCGCACGGCAAGCCCCCGCAATGACGCCACGACCGGGGCGGAGGCACCACCCGGTGTGACGGACCTTCGGCCTCTTACTTACGCAGCAAGAGCGAGGTCGGTGCGCTTAACATTGGCACCTATTGGTCGCAGAGATCGTTTACGAGATGACTCTGCATCCTCGGCCCGCTTCTCGCAGTGTCGCAGGCAGTGTCGAAACCGATCATCCCCGCGATCCCCCCGATCGGGACGGGTCCCGGCCGGAGGAGAAGCAGCCATCGCGCTGTGGAGTTGTGTGCACCGCGCCTGAGCGCGGCCTTCGATTGTACAACGCCGCGGGAGTCCCTCCTATGCCCACGGCGTCACTCGCCGAGGTAGCGCCGCGCCGCGATCGCGCGCTCGGCCTCGCGCCGATCCTGTCGCTCGCGCAGCGCCTGGCGCTTGTCGTACTCGCGCTTGCCCTTCGCGAGCGCGATCTCGACCTTCGCGCGCCCGTCGCTGAAGTACAGCTGAAGCGGCACGAGGGTGTATCCGCCCTCCTTGACCTTGCCCGCGAGCTTGAGGATCTGGTCCTTGTGCAGCAGGAGCTTGCGCTTGCGCCGCGGCGGATGGTTCGTCCACGTGCCCTCGTTGTACTCGGGGATGTGCACGGCCTCGAGCCACGCCTCGCCGCCGTCGATGTGCGCGTACCCGTCCACGAGGGATGCGCGGCCCGCGCGCAGCGACTTGACCTCGGTCCCCGTGAGCACGAGCCCCGCCTCGTAGGTGTCCTCGATCGTGTAGTCGTGGCGCGCGCGGCGATTGCTCGCGACGACCTTCTGGCCACGTTCCCTGGGCACGGCTCGATCCTTCCGACGGACCCGGCACACGCCGGACGGACCCATCAGTCTAGCCCGCCGCATCCGCGCGCGCCGCGGCGCAGCATCAGACCTCGAGGATCAGACTTCGAGGATCAGACCTTGAGGTAGCGCCGGATCGCGATGTTCGCCGAGACGGCCGCGAGCACGATCCCGATGCCGAGGATGACGGGGACGACGACGACCGCGCTGTCGAGCGTCACGAAGGGCGTGCTCGTCTCGACCTTGGTGAGGTAGCCCTGCACGAAGAACTGCACGAGCGCGACGATCGCCGCGGACGCGAGGATCGAGCCGATGAGGGCCGCGAAGACCCCCTCGAGGACGAACGGCGTCTGGATGAAGCGATTGGACGCGCCGACGAGCCGCATGATGCCGAGCTCGCGACGCCGGGAGAACGCGCTCAAGCGGATGGTCGTCGCGATGAGCAGCACGGCCGCGACGAGCATGAGCACGGCGATGCCGATCGCCGTGTAGCTCGCGGCGTTGAGCGCCGAGAAGATGGGCTCGAGGTAGCTGCGCAGGTCCTGCACCTGGTCGACGCCCGCGAGGCCAGCGAGGCTCTCGACGAGCACGTCGCTCTGCGACGGGTCCTTGAGGTTGACCCAGAACGTGTCGTTCATGTAGTCGACCGTCACGAAGTCGGCGATCTGGTTGCCGCGGAACTGCTTCTTGAAGTCGGCGTAGGCCTGCTTCTGGTCCTCGAAGTCCACGTGCTCGATGTAGGGCTGCAGCGTCGGCGACTCGAGCTGCGCGCGCACGGCGTCAACCTGCTCCTGCGTCGCCTTGGTCCCGTTGCAGTTGCCCGTGACCGTCGAGTCGTTGCACATGTAGACGGCGACCTGCGCGCGGTCGTACCAATAGCCCTTCATCTGCGCGATCTGCATCTGCAGCAGGATCGCGCCGCCCACGAAGGTGAGCGAGATGAAGGTCACGACGACGACGGAGATGACCATCGACGCGTTGCGGCGCAGCCCTGAGCCGACCTCGGAGAGCACGAAGCCGACCCTCATCGGGACACCCCCGATGCGACGGCGGGGGCGTCGGCGGCCCCCGGCAGGCCGAACGTCTGCACGGGGATCGTCTGCGTGTAGCCGCCCTGCCGCTCGTCGCGCACGACGCGGCCGCCGACGAGCTCGATCACGCGGCGCCGCATCTGGTCGACGATGCCGGCCTCGTGCGTGGCCATGAGCACGGTCGTGCCGCCCGCGTTGATGCGGTCGAGCAGCGTCATGATGCCCGCGCTCGTCGCCGGGTCGAGGTTGCCCGTCGGCTCGTCCGCGAGCAGGATCGCCGGCTTGTTGACGACGGCGCGCGCGATCGCGACGCGCTGCTGCTCCCCGCCGCTGAGCTCGTGCGGATAGCGGCTCGCCTTGTTGCCGAGGCCGACCATCTTGAGCGTGTCGGGCACGGCCTCCTGGATGAAGCCCTTGCTCTTGCCGATCACCTGCAGGGTGAAGGCGACGTTGTCGAAGACCGTCTTGTTGGGCAGGAGCCGGAAGTCCTGGAACACGACGCCGAGGTTGCGCCGAAAGTAGGGCACCTTGCGGTTCGGCAGGCGCCCGAGATCCTGGCCGAGCACGTGGATCCTGCCGCGCGAAGGGCGCTCCTCCTTGAGGATGAGGCGCAGAAGCGTCGACTTGCCCGAGCCGGACGCCCCGACGAGGAAGACGAACTCGCCCTTGAGGACCTCGAGGGTCACGTCGTCGAGCGCCGGGCGCGAGGGCCCGGAGTACACCTTGGTGACCTGGTCGAATCTGATCATCTCGCCCTCGAGCCTAGGGAGGCGCGCACGGGATGGGGGGAGCGACTCGCGGCAAGTCGCCCTTCCGCCTGCTAGTCCTTCTTCCTCTGCTTGCGCCAGCGGATGCCCGCGGCGATGAACCCGTCGATGTCGCCGTCGAAGACCGCTGCCGGGTTGTTGACCTCGTACTCGGTGCGGAGGTCCTTGACCATCTGGTACGGCGCGAGCACGTAGGAGCGCATCTGGTCGCCCCAGCTCGCCGTGATCGTGCCCGCGAGCTCCTTCTTCGCCGCGGCCTCCTGCTCGCGCTGCAGGAGCAGCAGGCGCGACTGGAGCACGCGCATCGCGGCGGCGCGGTTCTGGATCTGGCTCTTCTCGTTCTGCATCGACACGACGATGCCCGTCGGCAGGTGGGTGATGCGCACGGCGGAGTCGGTCGTGTTGACCGACTGGCCGCCGGGACCGGACGAGCGGAAGACGTCGACGCGGATGTCCGAGTCCGGCACGTCGATGTGGTCGGTCTCCTCCATGAGCGGGATGACCTCGACGGCCGCGAAGCTCGTCTGCCGCTTGCCCGCCGAGTTGAAGGGGCTCATGCGTACGAGCCGGTGCGTGCCCGCCTCGACGCTGAGCGTGCCGAACGCGTACGGCGCGTCGACCTCGAACGTCGCGCTCTTGATGCCCGCCTCCTCGGCGTAGCTCGTGTCGAGCACCTGCACGGGGTACTTGTGCTGCTCGGCCCAGCGCAAGTACATGCGCAAGAGCATCTCGGCGAAGTCCGCCGCGTCCACTCCCCCGGCGCCCGCGCGGATCGTCACGACCGCGGGCCGCTGGTCGTACTGGCCGTCGAGCAGCGTCTGCACCTCGAGGTCGCCCACGACGCGCTGGATGCTCGCGAGCTCGGCCTGCGCCTCGCGCGCGACGTCCTCGTCCTCCGCCTCGTTCGCGAGCTCGACGAGCACCTCGAGGTCGTCGATGCGCTTGCCGAGGCTCGTGACGCGCGCGAGCTCGGACTGGCGATGGCTGAGCGCGCTCGTGACCTTCTGCGCGCTCTCGGGGTCGTCCCACAGATCGGGCGCGCCGGCCCGCTCGCTCAGCTCCGCGATCTCGTGCTCGAGGCGGTCGACGTCGATGACGGAGCGGATCTCGCCGAAGGTGCGGCGCACGGCGGCGATCTGCTCGGAGAGGTCGAGGGGGAACATAACCGCACAAGCCTATCCGGCGCGCGCTCGCGGGAACGCGGGCGGCCGCCCGCACAAGCCCGGAACGGGGACCGATGCGCCGCGGGAGTAGCATCGGACCGAGATGACGACCGAGCCCGCCTTCCGCTGGCGGTCCGTTGCGTTCGGCGTGTTCCTGCCCTCGCTCCTCTTCTCGACGGGCGAGGGCGCGATCATCCCCGTCATCCCGCTCGTCGCGAGAGACCTCGGCGCGTCGCTCGCGATCGCGGGCGTCATCGCGTCGATGCTCATGGTCGGCGAGCTCGTCGGCGATATCCCGAGCGGATGGATCGTCTCGCGCGTGGGCGAGCGCACCGCCATGGTCGGCGCCTCCTTCGTCGCCGCAGCCGGCCTCGTGCTCGCGCTCGTCGCGCGCACGCCCCTCGTGCTCGGCACAGGCATCGGCCTCGTGGGCCTCGCGACGACCGTCTTCGTGCTCGCGCGGCACGCCTTCATCACCGTCTTCGCGCCACTCAGCCACCGGGCGCGCGCCCTCTCCACGCTCGGCGGGATGCAGCGTCTCGGCTACTTCTTCGGCCCGTTCGTCTCGGCCGCCGTCATCCACCTCACCGGCTGGACCTCCGCGGCCTTCATCGTCCACATCGTCGGATGCGTCGCCGTCGCCGTCTTCCTGCTCGTGACCCCGGACCCGGTCAACCGGCTGCCGGGCGGCGAGGAGCGCATCGAGCGCGTCATGCGCGCGGAGTCCGCGGGCCTGTTCGGCACCATCTGGCGCTCGCGGGGCGTCCTCGCACGCGTGGGCAGCGGCGCGATGCTCGTGTCGGCGGTGCGCGCGAGCCGGCAGGTGATCCTGCCGCTGTGGGCGCTCAGCATCGGCCTCAACGAGACCTCGACCGCCCTCATCATCGGCATCGCGGGGGCCGTCGACTTCACCCTCTTCTACGCGGGCGGTCAGATCATGGACCGCTTCGGCCGCATGTTCACGGTCGTGCCGTCCATGATCGGACTCGGCCTCGGCTTTCTCGCCCTCTCGCTAACGCACGAGCTCTCCGGGCGCACGGCGTGGTTCATCGCGCTCGCGATCGTCGTCTCGCTCGCCAACGGGATCGGCGCGGGCATCCTCATGACCCTCGGCGCGGACCTCGCGGACCGGTCGAACCCCGCCCCGTTCCTGGGCGCGTGGCGCTTCACGACCGACGCGGGCGCGGCGGCCGCCCCGCTCCTCGTCTCCGGCATCACGGCCGTCGTCTCGCTCTCGCTCGCCGTCGGCGTCGTCGGCGGCCTGGGCCTGCTCGGCGCGGCGATCCTCGCGCGGAACGTGCCGCGCTTCACGCCGCACGGCGGCACGCGCGTCACGACGTAGCGTCGCTCAGCGCGGGTCGCGCCCCGTGAGCGCGAGCAGGCGATGCAGCAGCGGCGGGTCGTCGGGCAGCTCGATCGCGCGCCCGTACAGGCCGGTCGCCTCGAGCGTCTCGCGCTGCGGCGCGAAGTAGCTCCACGCGGCCTCGACGAGCGCGTCCGGGAGGCTCTCGTCCGACCCGGTCGCGCGCGCGAGGTCCCACGTGTGCACCGCGACGTCGCTCACCTGCTCGGCGAGGTAGTCGCGCGCCGTCACGACGTCCCCGCCGACGCGCACGTCGCGATCGAGGTCGGCGGTGGCCCACGCCTCGGTCGCCGCGCGCGAGTGGCGGCGCCACTCGGCGACGAGGTCGTTGCCGATCGGGCGCAGCCTGCGCCGCGCCTCGAGGCGGTCGCGCCCGTCGAGCAGGGGCGGCACCCAGCGCTGCTCGTCGATGACGTGGCGCACGAGGTCGCTCACGTCCCACTCGGTGTCGGGCGTCGGGGCGTGCCAGTCCGTGATCGCCGTCATGCGCGTCTCGAACTCGGCGTGCGCGAGGGGCTGGAGCGACAGCCAGTCGAAGCTCATGGGTCCCACCATATGGTGCGCGGCGCACGCGCCCGCTGCTGTCCGCTCTCGGCGGAGGGTCGCCGGGCCGCTCGAGGACGCCGTCGTGGCCGCGCACGCCGCGCACGGTGACGGGCGGAAGCGTGGTCAGCGGAAGACGGCGCGCGCCGTCGAGGTCGCCGCGAGCGGAACGCCGCCGGGGACGACGAAGGTCACGACGGGCGGATGCCAGGTCGCGGCGAGCTCGACGGTCGCGCTGCGCCCGTCCGGGCTCGTCGCGCGCACGATGCGGAGGTCGTCGAGGCCCTTCCCCGGCACGTCGCGCACGTAGTCGGCGGCCGCGCGCGCGACGTCCTCGGGGCGCAGCACGGCACGCGCGCGACCCTCCTCGACGTGCACCGCCTCGAGCGGTAACGCCTCGGCGGCCGCGAGGGAGGCGCCGTCGGCGAGCGAGAGCAGGCGCTTGTGCTCGAGGTAGAGCGAGGTCGCGGCGGCCACGACGAGGACGAGCAGGATCGCGAGCACGCCGAACGCGATCGTGAGCGGCAGGATCGACCCCTCCTCGCCGCTCGCGCGCGGGGCGCCGCGCCCGGGGTGGAGCGCCCGGGCCTCGCCGCGCCTCATCCCGTGCCCGCCGCGAATCGCGAGACGGTCTGCGTCGCGCTCGCCTGCACGGGCACGCCCGTCGGCTGCGGACCGAGATCGGCGGGCACGAGCGGGATCGGCACGACGACGCGCACGGTGACGGTCACGGCTCCGCGCCGCGACAGGCACGCGTCGGGGCGCGGGGAGCAGCGGACGGCGATGCTCGCGTGCTCCGAGGGCACGCCGTAGTCGGCGAGCGTCGTGCGCACAGCGTCCTCCGCCGCGGCCGCGCTCCCGTCCGTCGAGGCAGAGCGGACGACGACGCGCGCCGCCTGCCGCGCAGCGCCCTCGGCCGCGAGAGCGCCCGCCTGCAGCGCGGCGAGCGCGAGCACGAGGTAGACGACCGGCACGAGCAGGAGGACGCCCGCCGTGAGGAGCTCGAGCGACGCGTTCCCCTCCTCGGCGCGGAGCGCGCGGCGCGCCGCCTCGCGCACGGTGCGCGCCGCCTCCCGCACGCCGGCCGCGCGAGAGGCCGCGCGGGGCGAGTGCACGCCCGCCCTCGCGCCGCGGCTCACGGCCCGGCTCACCAGCCGCTCACCACCCATCCGCCTCGAGCACGGCATGGCCGCTCACCTCGAGGTCCCTGCCGAGACCGAGCAGGCCGACGACCGGCAGAGGCGCGCGGACGGTCACGACGGCCGCCGGGCGGCCGAGGATCTCGCTGCGGCGCGCCGTCACGTCCTGCGCGTAGGCCGGGCCGATCGACACGTCGATGAGCTCGCGCGTGCGCCCCACGCCGTCTGCGAGGTCGTTGCCCGCGAGCGAGGCCCAGCGTGCGCCCTCGGAGGCCGCGTCGAGCACGGTGTTGCGCACGAGCAAATCCAGGCCGAGCTGCACGACGCCGAGGACGAGGACGAGGAGGAGCGCCCCGACGAGCACGAACTCCGCGGGCGCCGAGCCCTCCTCGCTCGCGAGCGGCGACCGCATGCGCGCGCGCCGCATCAGATGCCGGAGACCTTCGCGATCGCGTTCTCGAACACGCCCTGCAGGGCCGGTCCGGCGAGCGCCCACAGGAGCACGACGAGCCCCGCCGTCATCATCGTGATGAGCACCCATCCCGGCACGTCGCCGCGCTCCTCGCGGGCGATGCGGTCGAGGGCGCGTCGGAGTCCACTGCTGTTCACTCCGCCATCGTCGCGCGACGCGCGCTCGCGCGTCGCGGACTGTCCACAGCCTCCGGAGCCGCGCGGGGCACGGCGACCGGTCGGCGCGGGCGCAGAGGCCCCTCGCGTGCGATCGGCCGCGTCATCCTGCCGCTCCCCGATCATCTCCTCGACCGGTTCTGGGGCTCGTGGGCCGGGCAGCTCAGCTACGGCGTCGCCGACCGGTTCCTCGCCGGACGCGCGACGAGATGCCGCCTACAGGCCGGTCCGCAGGACGAGGATGCCGGGGAACACCGCGAACACGACCGTGACCGGCAGGATGAGGAAGACGAGCGGCACGAGCATGTGGACCTCCTTGCGCCCGGCGATCTCCAGCAGCGTGCGCTTATGCTCGTCGCGCGCGTCCTGGGCGTGCGCGCGCAGCACCTCGGCGAGCGGTGCGCCGCGCTCGATCGCCGCGACGAGCTGGTCAACGGCACGTGTGAGCGGGGGCAGCGCGAGCTCGGCGGAGAGGGCGCGCAGAGCGTCCGCGAGCGGGACGCCGCTGTGCGCACGGGCGACGACGACGCGCAGCTCCGCGGCGAGCTCGCCCGTGCCGACCCGCGCGACGCGGCGGATCGCGTCGAGGACGCCCTCGCCCGCGGAGAGGCTCAGCGTGAGGAACTCGAGCACCGTGGGCAGCTCGCGCGCGATGCGCGCGAGACGGCCGCGCGCACGACGGGCGAGCAGCCAGTCCGCGCCGAGCACGCCCACGATCCCGCCCGCGACCACGAGCGCGGCCGGCGTCGCAGCCGGCGCGGCGGCCGCGCGCATCGCGAGCACGGAGGCCGCGCCGCCCGCGACGGCGCCCGCGGCGCCCCACGCGAGCTGCCGCGTGCGGAACGCCTCGATGCTCGCGCTCGACCCCGCCTGCCGTAGCCGGAGGCGCAGCAGCACGGCGCCGCCGAGCAGGCGCGAGAGGGCCGCTCGCGCGCGATCGAGCGCGGGGGCGAGGAGCGCTCCCACGACCGGCAGCGGGTCGGCGCTGCGCCGACGGACGAGGTCGCGGGCCTCCGCGGAGACCTCGACGAGGTAGGGCGCGACGCGGGCGGCGAGCCGCGGGCGCCGCAGCGCGGGGACGAGCGAGAGGAGCGACCACAGGCCAAGGCCGAGTCCGAGTCCGGCGAGCAGCGCCCACCCGGTGCCGCCGCTCACGACCGCTCCTCCCTCGCCGGCTCCCCCGGCGACCGCCGGAAGCCCTGCGCCCCCGGCACGGGGGAGCATGCGCTCAGCGGAACCATCGGCCCTCCTCGGGCAGCCGGCCGAGCAGCATCATGAGGCGATACGCGAGGACCGTGATGGCGATCCCGCCGCCGACGACGACCGATCCGAGCGGGGAGTTGTAGGCGGCGGCCGCCTCCGGTCGACTCGCGAGCAGGCCGAGCACGACCCACGGCGCGGTGACACCGAGGCGCGCGGCGTTGACGACCCACGACTGCCGCGCCTCGAGCTCCGCGCGCACGGCCTCCTGCTCCCGCACGTAGGCGGCGAGGCTGCGCAGCACGAGCGGGAGCTCCGTGCCGCCGACCTCGCGCGCCATGCGGAGCGTCTCGACGATGCGATCGGCGACAGGATCGGCGAGGGCGGCCTTGAGCTCGTCGAGGCACGGGGAGAAGCGCGCCGACGTCGCGTAGTCCCGTGCGAACGCCGCGAACGCGGCGCGCGTCGAGGCCGGTCCGACGCCCGCGAGGGCCGACACCGCCTCCGGCAGCGAGAGGCCGGCCCGGATGCCGGAGACGAGATGGTCGACGAGGTCGGGCCAGACGACACGGTGCGCCCGTCGTCGGGCTCTCGCGCGCCACGAGAGGGCCGCCCACGGCAGCGCCGCGACGACGAGGGCGATCGCGCCGTCGAGGGCCGCGACCGGGAGCACTGCGAGCGCGCCCGCGCCCGCCGCGAGGCCGGCGAGGGCCGACACGACGAGGAAGCCGCTCGCGCTCGCGCGCGCGAGGCCGGCGCGCGCGAGGAGGTCGTGCACGCGCGCGAGCCGGACGCGCGGCGCCTCGCGCGACCGCACAGGCCACAGGAACGGCGAGGCGACGAGCAGGACGCCCGCCCCGGCGAGCACGGCGACGAGCACGCTCATGCGCCCGCCCCCAGGATGCGGCGCGGGTCATAGCCCGCGGCCGCGAACTTGGCCGCGCGCGTCGGCAGGACTCCCGTGGGCACGAGCGCGTCGCCGTCGCGACGGAAGAGGGTCTCGACCTCGACGCCTGCGGGCCCGACGCGCCCCGTCGGCATCGCGATCTCGCGCACGCGACGCTCCCCCGCACGGGTGAGCTCGCAGTGCACGACGACGTCGACGCACGCGGCGACCGCCGGCACGATGAATCCCGCGTCGATGTTGCGCCCGGCGAGCAGGGGCAGCGTGCCGAGCTTCACGAGCGCCTCTGCCGCGCTGTTCGCGTGGATGCTGCACATCCCCGGGATGCCGCTGTTGAGCGCGAGGAGCAGGTCGAGCGCCTCCGCCTCGCGCACCTCCCCGACCACGAGCCGGTCCGGGCGCATGCGCAGCGCCTCCTTCACGAGCCGCCGCAGCGTCACCTCCCCCGTGCCCTCGAGGCTCGCCTGGCGACACTGCATCGCGACCACGTCCTCCGCGGCGAGGTCGAGCTCGAACGTCTCCTCGACGGTCACGATGCGCTCGCCCGGCCGCACGGCGCCCAGGAGCGCGCCGAGCATCGTCGTCTTGCCGGTGTGGGTCGCGCCGGAGACGAGCACGGTGTGGCCCGACAGCACGGCGAGGCGCAGGAGCTCCGCGGCGTGCGCCGTGAGCGAGCCGAGCTCGATCAGGCGCGCGAGGTCGCGGATGCGCTGCGGGAACCGGCGGATGTTGACGGCCCAATGCCGGCGCGTGATGTCCGGGATGACGACGTGCAGACGCGACCCATCCGGCAGCGACGCGTCGACGAACGGCGAGGACAAGTCCACGCGACGACCGCTGGACTGCAGCATGCGCTCCACCAGCTCCCGCACGAGCGCGTCGGTGAGCACGACGCCCGTGCGCTCGGCCACCCCCTGCCGCGCGACGAAGACGCGGTCCGGCGCGTCGATCCAGATCTCCTCGACCGCCTCGTCGTCGAAGTAGGGCTGCAGCGGGCCGTACCCGGTGAGCGCCGCGACCACCTCCCGGGTCGCCGCCCGCTCGTCGCCCAGCATCGGCGCCGACCCGCCCAGAGCGCGCTCGCTGTAGCGCTGCACCTCGTCGAGCGCGTAGCGCTCCGCCAGTCCGGCGTCGTGGCGCAGGTCGACGCCGTCGCGTCGCACGCGCTCACGCACACGGTCGGTGATCACCTGCACGGCCGAGCTCACCCCCTCATGATGGGGCAGCACCCGGACGCGGTGCAGGAGCTCTCCACAGGAGCGAGCGGCAGGGCGCTGATCCGCTTCCGCGCCTCCTTCGCCGCGCCTGCGGGAGTGACGGCGCCTCGTGTCGCTGCTCGACCCCGATCAGGCCCGAGCGAGTGCCTGAAGGTCGGGAGCGCCGTCAGCGGTGACGAGGTGACAGGCGGTGCGATGCTCGGGATCTGCCTTCGCTGTGAGTGCCGGTCGCTCGGTCCGGCAGCGCTCCACCGCGACCGGGCAGCGGGTGTGAAACGGGCATCCCGGGAGCTCGGCCGCGGGGCTCGGGATGTCGCCGCTCAGGATGATGCGCTCCTGGGCCCGGACGGCGGCCGGGTCGGCGCTCGGCGCGGCGGAGAGCAGCGCCTGCGTGTAGGGGTGCTGCGGCTCGCGGAAGAGGCGCTCCCGCGTCGTCTCCTCCATGATCTTGCCGAGGTACATGACCGCGATCCGATCGCTGATGAACTCGACCACGGAGAGCTCGTGGGTGATGAACAGGCAGGAGAAGCCCAGATCGGCCTGCAGGTCCAGGATCACGTTGAGGATCGAGGCCTGCACGGAGACGTCGAGGGCGGAGACCGGCTCGTCCGCCACGACCAGCGCCGGGCGGAGCACGAGCGCACGGGCCAGGGCGACGCGCTGACGCTGGCCTCCCGACAGCTCGTGCGGGTACCGGGAGCGAAGCTCACGGGCCAGCCCGGTCTTCTCGAGCATCTCGCCCACGGTGCTCTCGCGATCCCGCCTGCTGCCCACGCCGTGCTGCTTGAGCGGCTCCGACACGATCTGCTCGACCGTCATGCGCGGATTCAACGACGAGAAGGGGTCCTGGAAGACGACGTGCACCTGCGATCGCAGAGGACGCATCCGTGCTCTGCTGAGGTGGGTGATGTCGCGCCCGAGCAGCCGGATGGTGCCCGCGGTCGGGGTCGTGAGGCGGGTGACGCACTTGCCCACCGTCGACTTGCCGCTGCCGGACTCGCCCACCAGGCCCACGATCTCGCCGCGACCGATCGTGAGGTCGATGCCGTCGACCGCACGGACGACGCGGCGATCTCTGGTGAGCCGCGAGCCGCTGCTGTAGTGCTTGACGAGGCCGCGCACCTCCAGCACCGGCACCTCGTCCCCGTCCGTCGGAACGCTCATGCGGTCTCCTCCCCTCCGGCATGGATGCACGCCACCCGGTGGCCGGGGACGAACGGCGCGAGCGGCGGACGGGCGGCCACGCAGGCCGCCGTGGCCCGCGGGCAGCGGGGCGCGAACTGGCACTCGTCGGGGTCGACGGTCGGCGGAGGCACGACGCCCGCGATGTCGGCCAGACGCCGTCGCCCCCCGCGCATGAGGGCCCGCGACGGCAGAGCGCCGAGCAGTCCCCTGGTGTAGGGATGTGCCGGCCGCGCGAAGATCTCGCCCGTGCTGCACTGCTCCACCACGCGTCCCGCGTACATCACCGCGACGCTGTCGGCGACCTCCGCGACCACTCCGAGATCGTGGGTGATCAGCACGATCGCCGTGCCCAAGGTGTCGCGGAGCCGCCGGAAGATGTCGAGCACGCCGGCCTGGATGGTCACGTCGAGGGCAGTCGTCGGCTCGTCGGCGATGATGACCTTCGGGTCGCATGCGACCGCGATCGCGATCATCACGCGCTGCCGCATGCCACCGGACAGCTCGTGCGGGAACGCGGAGAGGCGGCGACGCGCGTCGGGGATGCCGACGAGGGCGAGGAGCTCCACCGCGCGGCGCATCGCGGCGGAGCGCTTCACCTTCTCATGCTGCCGGATTACCTCGACGATCTGTCGGCCAATCGTGTAGGCGGGGTTGAGCGAGGTCATCGGCTCCTGGAAGACGACGGAGATGTCCTTGCCGCGCACGTGCCGCATCTGGCGTTCGGAGAGAGTGGCGAGATCGACGCCGTCGAGCCGGATCGAGCCCTCGATCCGGGCGCGAGTGTCGCCGAGCAAGCGCGGGATCGACATCGCCACCGTCGACTTGCCGCATCCTGACTCCCCCACGAGGGCGAGGATCTCGCCGCGGCCGAGCGTGAACGACACGTCCTTGACGGCCATCACGCACCCACCCTCGGTCGAGAACTCGACGTGCAGACGGTCCACCTCGAGCACGGCGGAGGTCGTGGCGGCGGCCGGCGCCGCTGCGATGGTGCTCATCGATGCCCCTTCGGATCGAGCGCGTCGCGCAAGCCGTCGCCGAGCAGGTTGAAGCCGAGCGTGGTGAGCGCGATCGCGAGGCCCGGGAACACCGCGAGGTACGGCGCCTGGGCGAGATACTGCTGCGCGCCGGTGAGGAGTATCCCCCACGACGCGTTCGGCGGCTGCACGCCGAGACCGAGGAAGCTCAGCGTGGCCTCGCCGATGATCGCCGCGGGGATCGCCACGGTGGCCTGCACGATGAAAGCGCTGGCGGCGTTCGGAAGTACGTACTTGAGGATGATCGCGCCGTCCCGGCTGCCGTCGGCGATGGCACCGCTCACGTACTCCTGGTCGCGGATCGACATCGCCTCGCCTCGCGCGATCCGGATCACCGCGGGCACTTGGGAGATCGCCAGCGCCGCGATCACGTTCGTGAGCGAGGCGCCGAGGATGGCGGCCAGCCCCACGGCGAAGATCAGGAAGGGGAACGCGAGCAGCACGTCGACGATGCGGCCCAGCACGGCGTCGAACCAGCCCCGATAGAACCCGCTGATGAGCCCGAGCGTGATGCCGACCACCAGGGCGATGGCCGTGGACACCACGCCCGCCAGCAGCGAGACGCGCGCCCCGTTGGCGACCCTCGCGAGCACATCACGCCCGAGGTCGTCGGTTCCCAGGGGATGCGCGAGGCTAGGCGGCGAGAGCACCACCTGGAAGTCCTGCAGGTCGGGGTCGCTCGTCAGCATCGGACCGACCACGGCCAGCGCAATGAAGGCGAGGACGAGCACGAGGCCGACGATCGCCATGGGGCGGTGCAGGAAGCGACGCGCAATGCGGCGCCACTGCGGCCGCGGCCTCGCTGGAACGACGGCGGACACTGCGGCGGTCATTCCGTTCCTCCGTTGAGGCGTATCCGCGGGTTGAGGTAGGCGTAGGCGATGTCGACGAGGAGGTTGACGACGATGTAGGCGGTGACGGTGAGAAGCACGGCGCCCTGAAGCACCGGGTAGTCGCGCGATGACACCGAGTCGACCATGAGCTTGCCGAACCCGGGCAGCACGAAGATCTGCTCTGTGATGATGGCGCCGCCGATGAGGCCGCCCAGCTGGAGCCCGAGCACCGTGACCACGGTGGTCAGGCTGTTGCGCATGGCGTGTCGCACCTCGGTGCCACGTCCGACACCCTTCGACCGCGCCGTGCGCACGTAGTCGGCGGACAGCTGCCCGAGCAGGGCGGACCGGGTCTGGCGCATGAGCACGGCCGACAGCCCGACCCCGAGCACGAGTGCCGGAAGCACCATGCCTCGCAGGTTTCCGGCCGGATCGGTCGTGAAGGGGACGAACCCGGAGGCGGGCAGCACGTGCCAGGTCACCGAGAACAGCAGGATGGCGATGAGCCCCAACCAGAAGCTGGGCACCGAGAGCCCGATCAGCCCGAGCCCGTTCGCGACGTAGTCGGGAAAGCGGCCCTGCTTGACGGCGGAGACGATGCCCGCGCTGACGCCTACGATGATCGCCACGGCCAGGGCCAGCGCGGTCAGCTCGAGCGTGACGGGGAGGCGCTGCAGGAGCAGGTCGGTGACCGGGATGTTGTTGCGCGTCGACATCCCCAGGTTGCCCTGCAGCGCCTCGCCGACATACCGGAGGTACTGCACCCACAGCGGCTGGTCCAGCCCGAACTGCTCGCGGATCGCCGCGAGCAGTTCAGGGCTGGCCTGTTCACCGGCGAGCACCTGCGCCGGATCTCCGGGAAGCAGACGCACCCCGATGAAGATCACGATGCTGGCCAACACCAGGGTGATGGCCGCGAGGCCCACCGTGCGCAGGCTGAACCGGATCACGAGCTACTTCGTCAGGTATGCCGTCTTGAAGCGGGGCAGCGCGTCGCTGGAGTAGCCGACGCCCGCGATGCCCGACATCCCGAGGAACCACTTGTCGTGGTACAGGTAGATGTTGGGCTTGATCTCGTCGATCTTGTCGAGCACCTTCGCGTACACGGCAGCGCGCGTCTTGACGTCGTTCGACGCGGCGGCCTGCTTGACCAGCTGGTCGAGCTCGGGGTCGCTCACGCGGCTGAAGTTGTTGGAGCCGCCCGTGGTGACGATGTCGTTGAGATCGCCGTCGGGGTCGATGCGACCCGACCATCCGATGAGGAACATCTCGAACTTGCCGGCACGTCCCTCGGTCAGCGAGGTCACGAACTCGACCGGGCGGATGGTGACGTCGAAGCCGACCTTGTCGGCCATCTGCTTGATGACCTCCGCCGTCTTCTCGCCCGGCTGGCCGGTGGGCACCATCAGGTCGACCGGAATGGGCAGCTTCTCGCCGGAGTCCTTCAGGATCTTCTCCGCGGCCTTCGGGTCCAACTTCGAGCAGGTCACCTTGGAGGGGCGGAAGGCGGACTGCATCGGCAGCGGGAGGCAGTCGACGGTGTTGGCGCCGCTGAACACGACCTTGTTGATCGCGTCGCGGTCGAGTGCGAGCTCGAAGGCCTTCCTCAACTCGGGGGACTTCGCGAGCGGGTTGGACGAGGTCGTCGGGTCGGTGTTGATCGACAGCGCCTGGTAGGCGATCGTCGAGACCCCCTGCACGTCCACCCCCGCGGCCTTCAGCTGAGGAACGTCGCTCGCCGTGATCTGCTCGGCTGCGTTGAGGTCCCCGGAGCGCAGGTTCGCGGCGCGCACGTTCGGGTCGACGATGAACTTGTAGGTGACGCCGTCGAGGTTCACCTTGTCCTTGTCGTAGTAGTAGTCGGACTTGACGAAGTCGATCTCGCTGCCCGGCACCCGCTTCTGGAAGGTGAACGGTCCCACGCAGACCGGGTCGTTGGTGAAGTTGTCGCCCATCTTCTGCAGCTGGGTCGGCGACATGATGACTCCGGCACGGTCGGCGAGCTGTGCGCCGAGCGGGGCGAACGGCTGGTTGAGCGTCAACCGCACGGTGCTCGGGTCGACCACCGTGACGTCCTGGACGGCCGCGAGCTCCTTCTTGCGGGCAGAGGTGGGATACGTGCGGTCGCGATCGAGCGTGGTCTTCACGGCCGCCGCGTCGAACGGCGTACCGTCGTTGAACTGGATGCCGGTGCGGAGCTTGATGTCCACGGTCAGTCCGTCGTCGGAGACCTTCGGCAGCTCGGCGGCGAGCTGCGGCACCAGGTTGAGCTTCGCGTCGGCGTCGTAGAGCTTCTCGCAGAAGGTGGTGAACACCTCCCGGGCGGAGAAGGTGTTGGCGGTGGTGGCGTCGAGCGAGTCGGGCTCGGTGGCGAGCGCGATGGTCGCGATGCCGCCCTTCTTGACGCCGGGTGCGGCGCTGCTGTCCTCGGGAGCGGGACTGCCGGCGGAGCAGGAGACGAGCAGGAGCGAGGCGGCGAGCGCCATCACCCCTGCCGCAAGGGTGCGCTTAGTCATGGATCCTCCGTTTGCTGCGGTGCACGAGGCGGGGTGAAAGAGAGATCGCGCTGTGTGCTGTGTCGCATATTACACACGCGTTCGCGAGGGTCCAGAGCCCGAGCCGAACTTTTTACCGCGCCGAAACGCGACGCGTCGCCTCACAGGCGCGCCGTCGGCACCGCGGGCCCCGGCGGCCCGGCGCGGAGCAGGAAGCCCCCGGCCAGCGGATCACCAGGGGCCGGCGCGAAGACATGCTCCCCGGTGCGATGGGCCGATCCCACGATGTCGACGACGACGCCTGACGGCGAGACCTCGAGCAGGGTGGACCAGTAGCTCGCGCCGACGATGCACTCATGCCGCATCCGGTCGCGTGGGCCGAGAAGGCCGTCGGCGGCGAGCAGAGAGACCCGCGCCGCAACGGCCGGAAGGCACGGCGAGCGGTCCACCCAGCCGTCGTTGAACACGGTGACCGTGCGATCGACCCGCGGCCCGATCGGGTCGACGAAGGTGACGCCGAAGACGCCGGAGAGCCGGGGGTCCGCCTCGTCGGGCACCACAGCGGAGCGCTCGTTGAGCGTGCGACGCACCTCGCGACCGAGCGCGACGAGCGCACGGACCCCGTCCGGCTCGATCCGCACCCCGGCGTCCCGGGCCTCGACCACGGCGAAGACCGCCCCGCCGAAGGCCAGGTCGACCCGCAGCACGCGGTCGGCGAGCGCGACGCGCACCCCGCGCTCGACCGGGTGCGCGACCGACGACTCCAGCGCGATGCCCGCGATCCGACCACCGCCCATGATGACGCGGGCACGAGCAAGCCCCGCCGGCGTCGCGATCGCGACCCGGGCCTCGCCGTCGAACGGCGCCGGGACGCGTTGCGACTCGATCGCCCACGCCGCGAGCGCGAGCGTGCCGTGCGCGCACGACGGCGGATAGCCCTCGGTGTGCCAGAACACGGCGGCGAAGTCGGTCCCCTCGACGCCCTCGTAGACGTACGCGCCATACATGTCGGCGTGGCCGCGCGGCTCGTGGGCGAGAAAACGCCGGTGCGCGTCGAGGACGTCGGTCGTGCGGGCGGCCGCGCGGCGCTCCCCCATCGTGGCGCCCGGCAGCGCGGGCGCCCCCTCGACCACGATGCGGAACGGCTCGCCCGCGACGTGATAGTCGACGGTCCTGTATGCACCGAGTGGGCTCACTCGGGCTTTCCCGCCCACCAGCCGAGCGTGTGTCCGATGTGTCGCTCCATGATGCCCTCGGCCCGAGCCCTGTCGTGGGCGACCAGGGCATCGAGCAGATCGTGGTGCTCCCGGGCCGACTGATCGAGCTGGTCGGTGCGCAGCATCGCCGTGAGACCCACCAGGCGGGTGCGCCCGCGCAGATCGCCGACCACCTCGACGAGGAGCTCATTGCCGAGCATCGCGGTCAGCCGCAGGTGAAAGCTCTGGTCCGCCTCGAGGTAGGCAGTCAGGTCGCCGCGCTCGGCGCCGTCGACGATCGCGTCCGCGAGGGCCCGGAGCTCGTCGACGGGCTCGTCGGGGAAGACGGCGGCGAGCTGCCCCATGGCGGGAGGCTCGAGGAGCCGGCGGATCTCGGTGATCTCCTGCAGCTGCTTGTCGCTCACCTCCGTGACGCGGAACCCCTTGTTGCGCACGGGTTCCACGAAGCCGCGCTTCTCGAGGTTGAGCAGCGCCTCGCGCACGGGCGTGGCGGACACGTTGAACTGCGCCGCGAGCGTGGGCGACGACACGAGCGCACCGGGGGGCATCTCTCCCGAGATGATCGCTGCGGCGAGCGCGTCCTCGACCCGTCCTCGCAGGCTCTCCTCACGCTCGAGCTGCTGGATCCGACGGAGAACTGTCTCGCTCACGGCTCGCCTCTCATAGCAGGCGCCGGCTCATGCCGGGACGGAGCCCGACCGCGGTGACGCGGGCCGGATGCACGGCCTGCGCCCTGAATCGTATAACAGGTGACATTCCACCCGCCGCCACTACACACCCTCCTCACGCCGAGTGTGTGACATATTACTGCTACGCTACAGCGCGGAGGTCCATATGCACAGCGACGTTCTCGTGGTCGGCGCGGGGATCGTGGGCGCCGCCTGCGCTCGCGCTCTCGCCGGGGCGGGCCTCGCCGTGACGTTGCTCGAGAAGGGCGGGACGGCATCCGGCACCAGCGCCAGCGGCGAGGGCAACGTGCTCGTCTCCGACAAGGGCCCGGGCCCGGAGCTCGACCTGGCGATCCACGCCGCGCGACTCTGGCGCGAGACGGCGCCGCTGCTCGAGGACGAGCTGGGGCCCGCCTTCCCGTCGATCGAGTACGAACCGAAGGGCGGCATCGTCGTCGCGACTAGCGATGACGGCGCACTCGCACTGGTCACCTTCGCCGCGCAGCAGGCTCGACACGGCGTGCAGACGCAGCCGCTGACAGCCGACCAAGCGCTCGCCCTCGAACCCGACCTCGACCCTTCCCTGACCGCCGCCGTCCACTACCCGCAGGACGCCCAGGTGCAGCCGGTCGTCGCCACCGAGGCTCTGCTTGCCTCTGCGCGGCGCGCCGGTGCCGTCGTGCGCGCCGGCGAGGCAGTGACCGGGGCCGTCTCCGACCGCACCGGCCGACTCGTCGGTGTACGGACCACGCGCGGCGAGCATCACGCGGGCGCCGTCGTGCTGGCGGCCGGACCGTGGTCGGGCGAGGTGGGCGCGCTGCTCGGGGTGAGCGTGCCGATCCGCCCGCGCCGAGGCGTGCTGCTGGTCACCACGCCCATGCCTCGGCGGATCCGCCACAAGGTGTATGACGGCGACTACGTGGGCGCGACGCAGTCGAGCGACGCCGCGCTGCAGACCTCTACGGTCGTGGAGTCCACCGCCTCCGGCACGGTGCTGATCGGCTCGAGCCGCGAGCAGACCGGGTTCGACGGCCGCCTGCGCGTGGAGGTCATGGTCGAGCTCGCCCGCAAGGCGCTCACGCTGTTCCCCTTCCTCGCCCGAGTGCCGGTCATGCGCAGCTACGGCGGCTTCCGCCCCTACGCCGCCGACCACCTGCCGCTCATCGGCCCCGACGAGCGCCTGCCGGGCCTCTGGCACGCTTCCGGGCACGAGGGCGCCGGCATCGGCCTCGCCCTGGCGACCGCCGAGCTCCTCGCGGCCGGCATCGCCGGCGCGCCCACGATGATCGATGGCGCCGCCTTCCTGCCCTCCCGGCCGGGCCTCGCCGCGCACCTCGCAGGGGCGGCCGTATGACGCCCCGCATGCTGCCCGGAGACATCGATCCGGCCGAGCCCGCCATCCCCCCGACCGTGGCTGTGCAGGTGGACGGCTGCCGGGTCGAGGGCCTGCAGGGACAGACGCTCGCCGGGATGCTGCTCGCTGCCGGCCGCGACTCGTGGCGCCGCACCCGACGCGGGCACGACCGCGGTGTCTTCTGCGGTATCGGAGTGTGCTTCGACTGCCTCGTGACCGTCAACGGAGTCCCCGACGTGCGAGCTTGTCAGCGGCGGGCGCACGACGGCGACATCGTGGAGCTGCAGGGCGGCGACGAGTGACCCGCGTGCTCGTCATCGGCGCGGGGCCGGCGGGGCTCGCGGCCGCCGTCGCTGCCCGCGATCGTGGAGCGGAGGTCGTGCTCGTCGACGCGTCCGACGCCGAAGGAGGCCAGTTCTGGCGGCACCTTCCCGCGCAGCGCGCCGGCCGTCGCGAGTCGCGTCTGCACCACGGTTGGAGCCGCTTCACCGCGCTTCGGGAACGGCTGCGCGCCGATCCCGGGTGCGAGATCCTCCTGGAGACCGGCGTGTGGGCGATCGAGCCCGGTGAGCGCCCCGTCGTCCACGTCCTCCGCGGGCCGGCCGACGGTGGGTCGCGGAGCCGCCGCGCGCTGACGGCCGACGCCGTCGTGATCGCCACGGGGGCCTACGATCGCACCCTCCCCTTCCCCGGCTGGCAGCTGCCCGGCGTGTACAGCGGGGGCGCCGCCCAGGCTCTCGCGAAGGGCGAGCGCGTCGCCGTCGGCCGCCGGGTCGTCGTGGCCGGCGCAGGTCCCTTCCTCCTGCCGGTCGCGGCGTCGCTGAGCGGAGTCGGCGCAGAGGTCGCGGGGGTGTTCGAGGCCTCCGGCTCGCGGGCGCTCGCGGCCGGATGGCTGCCGCGGCCGTGGGAGCTGACGCGAGTGCCGGGCAAGGCTGCGGAGCTCGCGGGGTATGCCGTCGGCCAGCTGCGCAGGCGCATCCCCTACCGCGTCGGCTGGGGCGTGATCGAGGCGCTCGGCGCCGCAAGGGTGGAGGCCATCACGGTCGCGCGGCTCGACGACGACTGGTGGCCGCGGCCCGGCACCGAGCGCACCCTCGAGGTCGACGCCGTGTGCGTGAGCCACGGGTTCACGCCGCGTCTGGAGCTCGCGCTGGCCGCCGGATGCGCGCTCGGCGCCGACCGCTTCGTCGCCGTCGACGCAGCCCAGGCGACCAGCGTCCCCGGGGTCTACGCGGCGGGCGAGCTGACGGGCATCGGGGGCGCCGACGCCGCCCTGTCCGAGGGCGCCATAGCAGGCCACTGCGCAGCCGGAGGTCATCCCGACGACCGTGCCGTCCGACGCGCCGTGTCGGCGCGCCGGACCGCCTCCCGCTTCGCCGCACGCCTGGAGCGAGCCCACGCCGTGCACTCCGGATGGACCTCCTGGCTCAGCGACGACACCATCGTGTGCCGCTGTGAGGAGGTGACCGCGGGCATGCTGCGCGAGGTGCGCGCCGCCACCCCCGACGCGGGCTTGCGCTCGCTGCGCCTCACGACCCGAGCCGGACTGGGGCCGTGCCAGGGGCGGATGTGCGGCCGAGCCGTCGAGGAGGTCCTCGGCACCTCCGAGGCGTCCATGGACCGCCGCCCGATCGCACTGCCGGTGCGAGTCGGTGAGCTCGCCGATCGCGAAACCGACGAGACCTGACCACTCCCACGACTCTCGAGATTGAGGAGAAGAGATGCCCAAGAACACGATCGACCTCGGAGGGGTGGTCGTCGCGACGACCCTCGCGTTCAAGGAGGACCCCTCGGCCCCGGCAGGCCTCGCCGTCGACTACGACCGCTACGCCGAGCACGTCGACTGGCTCATGACCAACGGATGCCGCGGGATCGGACCGAACGGCTCGCTCGGCGAGTACTCCTCGCTCACGGACGAGGAGCGCCGCCGCGTCGTGCAGGTGGCGGTCGAGGCCGTCGGCGGCCGGGGCGTCGTCATCGCCGGCGTGCACGGCATCGGCTGGCATCAGTCGGTGCGATGGGCCGAGGCCGCGGCCGAGGACGGGGCGGACGCCGTGCTGCTGCTGCCGCCGACGATCTATCGTGCGAGCCGCGCGGAGGTGCTGGAGCACTACCGACGGGTGGATGCGGTCGGACTGCCGATCATGGCCTACAACAACCCGATCGACACGAAGGTCGACCTCACGCCCGACCTGCTCGCCGAGATGTCCGCGGAGCTCGACAACCTCGTGGCGGTCAAGGAGTTCTCCGGAGACGTGCGTCGCGTCATCGAGATCCACGACACCACGGACCTCGACGTGATCGCGGGCGCCGACGACCTGCTCTTCGAGTCCCTGGTCGCCGGCGCGCGCGGCTGGTTCGCCGGATACCCCAACGCGTTCCCGCACGAGGCCGTCGAGCTGTACGAACTCGTCCAGCAGGGCGACGTCTCGGCGGCGCTGGAGCTCTACAGGGAGCTGGTCCCGGTGTTCCGCTGGGACTCGCGCACGGAGTTCGTGCAAGCCATCAAGCTGTCGATCGATCTGGCCGGCTGCAGCTATGGAGGGCCCACCCGGCCGCCGCGCGGACCGCTCAGCCCCGAGCACGAGGAGCTCGTTCGACGAGACACCGCTCGCGCGCTCGCGTTCCTCGCCTCGCGCACGCCCACGGTGGCTCAGCCCGCCTAGGCTCGACCAGCGAGGAGGCACGCGATGCGGTCGAGCAGGCTCTACACGGCCGTCGACTCCCACACCGAGGGGATGCCGACACGCGTCGTGACCGGGGGCATCGGCGTGATCCCCGGCGCGACCATGAACGAGCGACGCCTCTATTTCATGGAGCACTTGGACCACATCCGCCTGCTGCTCATGAACGAGCCGCGCGGCCACGCGGCGATGAGCGGGGCGATCCTGCAGCCGCCGACCCGCGACGACGCGGACTTTGGCGTCGTGTACATCGAGGTGTCGGGGTGCCTGCCCATGTGCGGGCACGGCACGATCGGAGTGGCGACCGTTCTCGTGGAGACCGGGATGGTGGAGGTGGTCGAGCCGGTGACCACCATCCGGCTCGACACGCCCGCCGGTCTCGTGATCGCCCGCGTAGCGGTGAGCGACGGCCACGCCGATGCCGTAACCATCGAGAACGTGCCCAGCTTCGTCGACCGTCTCGACGCCATCATCGAGGTGCCGGGGCTAGGCCCGGTGCACTACAGCCTCGCCTTCGGCGGCAACTACTACGCCATGGTCGACCTCGACGATGTGGGCCTGCCCTTTGACCGCGCACGCCAGCGCGACATCCTCGACGCCGGGCTGCGGATCATGGATGCCATCAACACCCAGGCGCCGCCGCACCACCCCACCATCGCCGGCACCGACCACTGCCACCACGTGGAGTTCATCGCGCCGGGCTCCGACGCGACCCTCAGCCGACACGCGATGGCCATCCATCCGGGCTGGTTCGACCGGTCCCCTTGCGGCACGGGCACCTCAGCTCGGATGGCGGAGCTGTGGGCGCGCGGCGAGCTGCCGCTCGGCCGGGACTTCGTGAACGAGTCGTTCCTCGGCAGCCGCTTCGTGGGGCGCCTCATCGAGCAGACGGAGGTCGCGCGCATCCCGGCCGTGATCCCGACCATCACCGGGCGCGCCTGGGTGACCGGCATCGGCCAGTACATGCTCGACCCGAGCGACCCGTTCCCGACGGGCTTCGCGTTCTAGGTGTGCTCGGTCAGATCGTTGGTGAGGTTCGGCTGATCGGGGGCAGGTCTTCGCAGGCGGTGTGGGGCCGAGCGTAGTTGTAGTGGTGCAGTTAGGGCTCGCGGGCGTCGGTGCGGTGCTGGTTGGAGGTGAAGGGTTGCCGAGTAGGCCCAGCCTTCCTGGAGGGTTCGGTCGAAGCGTTCGGCGTTGCCGTCCTGCCAGGGCGAGGGCGGTCGGGTCAGGACGTGCTTCGCGCCGAGGGCGGTCAACGCGGCTTGGAAGTCGCCGGAGAGTCGGTAGTTCATCGCGTTGTCGGTCATGACTTCGCGGACGGCAATGCCGTGGTTGGCGAAGAACGCAGCGGCCTCGAGCAGAAACGCCCGCGCAGCTCGACCCGGTCTCGTCGGGCAGCACACGGGCCAACGCGAGCCGGCAGTGGTCGTCGACGGCGACGTGGACGCGCTCCATGCCGAGCTTCGTCGATCGCACCCGGCCTCGGTTGTGGTCGAGATGCCGGTGGCCGGGTCGAGTTCGTGCAACGCCGGCAGACCGGCCCGGGCGATGATCCTCGAGGCGGTTGACGGGCTGACACCGACCCTGCCGGCGAGCTCGTCGAGGCCGAGTCGCTCGACCCATCGCAGGTGCAGCAGCCGTGCGGCGACCGTCGCGGATGTCGTTGCCGGATGCGACCGGCGCCGCGACGAACGGTCGAGCAGTCCGGCCGCACCGAACCGCCGGAACCGCCTCACCCAGCGATACGCACACTGCCGGGAGACGCCCAGCTCCGTCGCGACATGCGAAACCGGACGGCCCCAGAGCACCCGCTGGAGGAGTGTCAGCCGACCCGCTTCCGCGAGCGGCGCATTGCGGTGAACCAAGAGAAGGCCTTCCTCTTCGAGTGACGTTAGACACCACTCAGAATGAAGGCCTTCTCCCTAGCTCCACCCCACCAGCGATCTGACCGAGTGCAGCTAGACCGGCGGGTTCCCGAGCTGCGCCGCGATCCACGCGGCCAGCGCATCCGCCTCGGTGGGCATGGCCACCGACAGGTTCTCGTGCCCCCCGGCCGTGACCAGCACGTCGTCCTCGCTGCGCACCCCGATGCCGCGCAGCTCCGGCGGCACGGTGAGGTCATGGGCATGGAAGTACAGGCCGGGCTCGATCGTCACGACCATGCCCTGCTCCAGCGCCGAGTCCGGGCGCAGCTCGTGCGCCGCCGCACCGCAGTCGTGCACGTCGAGGCCGAGGTGGTGCCCGATGCCGCACACCAGGTAACGACGGTGGTGCTGACCGGACTCGCTCATGGCCTCGTCGACGGAGACGGGCAGCAGATCCCAGTCGTGCAGTCCGCGCGCGATCACCTCGCCCGCGGCCTCCAGCAGCTGCACGTGCGTGCTGCCGGGCGAGACCGCCTCCATCGCGGCCCGGTGGGCGGCGTGGACCAGCTCGTACACGGCGCGCTGGGGATCAGTGAACCGCCCGTCCACGGGAAAGGTGCGCGAGACGTCCGCAGTGTAGAGGCTGGTGTCCTCGACCCCGGCGTCCACGAGCAGGAGTTCGCCGGGCACGACGGCCCCATCCGCGCGATCCCAGTGCAGCGTCGCCGCATGCGATCCGCCCGCCACGATGGTGCCGTAGCCGGTGCGATTGCCGAGCAGCCGGGCGTGGCGGTCGAAGGTGCCCTGCAGCCAGCGCTCGCCGCTCAGGCCGCGATCGGCGAGGGCGACGGCGGTCGGCAGGTCCGCGGCGAGGGCTGCGAAGCCCCGCACGGTGGACTCGATCGCCTCGCGCAGGCGGGCGAGCTCCCAGTCGTCCTTGACGAGACGCAGCTCGGCGAGCGCGGTCACGAGCTCGCCGGAGGTCCCGGGCGCCCTGCCGCCGAGGAGCCGGGCCGGATCGGGCACGAGCTCGGAGAGCGGCAGAACCCGGATGTCCAGCGCCTCCGCCCAGTCCGACAGGGCCGGCGCCGGGCCGACCCAGAGCTCGCTGCGGTTCACGTCGTCGATGAACCCGGGCTCGCCCGGCAAAATGGGCGTCGGCAGGTACAGCACGGCGTCGTGGCCCGCGCCGCTCGGCCTCAGCACCAGCACGGCATCCGGCGCGGTGCATCCGGTCAGCCAGACCAGGTCCGAGTCGGGCCGGAAGGGGAAGAGCTGGTCGCCGTTCCGGGGGAAGGCGCCGCCGGAGCGGACCTCCAGCGCGCGGCCCGGGAAGCGCTCGCTCAGCCGGGCGCGGTGGGCTGCGGTCGCCTCGCGTGCTCCCGGCACGACGCGCGGCGTCACCCGCACCCGGTCCCAGTCCCGTCCCATCGCGTCCGCGAAGCCCGCGATCGACGCGAGATCCGGCAGACCCCGCCCGGTGCGCGTGTCCGTCCTCACGAGAGGTCCCGGAGCCGCAGCAGGCGGTCGAGCACGTGCTCGTCACGATGGATGCCGTCGTGCTCGTACTCGTTCGTCATCCAGAGCCGCGTGTTGCCGACGCGGTCCGCGGTGTCGGCCTGCAGCCCAGAGTCGACGTACATGTCGTCGTAGTACGCGACGGCGTTCAGCGGCACCTCGTTCGAGGCGAGCCGCTCGAGATCGTAGAGCTCCGGGTACTCCTCGACGCGGGCGAGCGCCTCGGCGGCGGGCGCGAAAGCGCGGAGGGAGTCGAACTCGTCGAACATGAAGGGGAACATCATCTCGCCCGTGAACATCAGCGGTCGATGCACCTCGTCGAAGTCGGGATGCCGCTCCCGCTCCCGCTGCGCCGCCCACGCGGTCGCACCGGGACCGCTGCCGTAGATGCTCTCCTGCAGCACCGCGAAGAGCGGGTTGTCCCAGAACGAGGTGCGGCGCTGCACCTGGTCGAGAAAGGAGTCGCCGAGGGCGCGCGGCGCAGGCGACTCGTCGGTCCACGCCTCCTCGAAGAGCCAGTGCATCCGCTCGGCGCTCAGCGACATGCCGAGGTCGAGGCCGAGCGTCTGCAGCCGCCGCACGGTGAGCAGGTCGCCCCCCGGCAGGCGCACCTCGTGGCCGGAGACGAAGTCGGCGACGGCGGCGACCCGCTCGCGGTCGGCGGGGAACATCCGGTAGTAGCGCTCCGTCTTGGCCCGTGCGCGGGGGAAGGTGCGCCGGTACACCTCCTCGGCGGAGGGCAGCACCGAGGCGAGCCCGCTCGTCACGTAGCACGCCTCCAATCCTTCCGGCGCGCGCGAGAGGTAGGTGAGGGTGAGGAAGCCGCCGTAGCTCTGGCCGAGCGTCGACCATCGGCGACCCTCGTAGACGGTGGATCGCACGTGCTCCATGTCGTCGACGATCGAGTCGGCGCGGAAGCGCAGCAGGTAGCGCGCCGCCTCGTCGGCATCGGCGAACGAGGCGATGCGCTGCCCCGTGATCCGGGTGCTGCGTGCGGTGCCGCGCTGGTCGACGAGGATCAGACGGTACTCCGCGAGGGCGCGGCCGATCCACCCGTCGGGTCGCTGCGGACGCGGCGACTTGCCGCCGGGTCCGCCCTGCAGATAGGCGAGGAGCGGGAGGTCCTCGTGCCGCCGGCGGGGGTCGACCAACTCTCGCACGAACAGCCGGATGCTCTCGCCGTCCGGAGCGGCCCAGTCCAGCGGAGCGTCGACGTACCGCTCTGTCACGTGCATGCCCGGCATCGTGTATGCGGTCGGCATCGATCTCCCCTGCCCTCGGATGTGGTATGTAGCATATCACTCGGCTACACTCGTCCCGTGCGCTTCGGAATCGTCATCCTGCCCGAGCATCCGTGGCCCCGGGCGCGGGAGATCTGGCGCCGCGCCGAGGCCTTGGGCTTTGACCACGCCTGGACCTACGACCACCTGTCGTGGACGAGCCTCGCGGACCGGCCGTGGGGCGCGACGATCCCCACGCTGACGGCAGCCGCGGTCGTCACCGAGCGGATCCGGCTCGGCCCCTTCGTCAGCAACCCGAACTTCCGCCATCCCGTGCCCTTCGCAAAGGACCTCGCCACCGTGGACGAGGTCTCCGGCGGCCGTTTCACCCTCGGAGTCGGCTCGGGCGTAGGCTCCGGCTTCGACTCCTTCGTGCTCGGCGACCCCGAGTATCCCGCCCGCCGCCGCCACGAGCGCTTCGTCGAGTTCGTCGAGCTGCTCGACGCGCTGCTGCGCTTCGAGGCGCCCGGCGACGAGGGCATCGACCACGAGGGCCCGTGGTACACGGCCCGCGGCGCGCGGATGGCAGGACTCCCGGCGCAGGAGCCACGCATGCCCTTCGCGATCGCGGCCAACGGAGCGCGCGGACTCGAGCTGGTCGCCCGCCTCGGCGACGGGTGGATCACCAACGGCCCGTCGACCACCGACGACGCGGCATGGTGGCGGAGGGTCGCCGAGCTCGCCCGGAGCCTCGACGAAACGGCAGCACGGCTCGGCCGCGACCCCGCCACGATCGACCGCTACCTCTCCTACGACGCGGTCGCCGTCGGGGGCCGCTTCGCCCTGTCCAGCGTCGCCACCTTCGAGGACGCCGCCTGCCGGGCCGAGGAGCTGGGCTTCACCGACCTCGTCGTGCACTGGCCCCGCCCGGAGGGCGTGTACGCCGGCTCCGAGCACGTGCTCGACGAGGTCGCCTCCCGCTTCGACCGCCACCGCATCCGCTGACCGCGACCGACAGGAGCCCGCCATGCCCGCAGCACGCCTCAACGGCATCGACCTTCACTACCGCGTCGAGGGCGAGGGGCCCGAGACAGTGCTGCTCGTCAACGGCCTCGCCGACGACCTCGGCACCTGGGACCTTCAGGTGCCCGCCCTGCTCGACGCCGGCTACCGCGTCGTGCGCTACGACAACCGCGGCGTGGGTCGCACCGACAAGCCGGCCGGACCGTACACGACACAGCTCATGGCCGACGACGCCAAGGCGCTCGTCGACCACCTCGCCCTCCGCGACTATCACGTCATGGGCATCTCGATGGGCGGCATGATCGCCCAGCGCTTCGCGCTCGCCTATCCCGACGGCATCCGCTCGCTCACGCTGGCCGCGACCTACGCCGCGCCGGGACCATTCTGCTCACGCATGTACGCGATGTGGGCCGACATGGCGCCCGTGCTCGGTGTGCCGTTCATCATGCGCGACGTCACGCTGTGGGGATTCACGCTCGGCTACTTCGAGCACCACGAGCGGGAGCTCGGCGAGGTCGAGACCGCCATGCGCTTCCTCGACCAGCCCGTGCACGCCTACCTCGCCCAGCTCGCCGTCATCCAGCAGCACGACGAGACCGAGACGATCGGCGGCCTGGCGATGCCGACGATGGTGCTGGCCGGCGACGACGACATCCTCATCCCCACCGCGCTCTCGCGCCAGTTGCACGCGCTCATCCCCGGGGCGATATGGCACACGGTGCCGGGCGGCCACTGCTGCATCTGGGAGGCTCCCGACGCCTTCAACGAGGCCTTCGTCGCCTTCCTGCGCAAGCAGGCGGCCTGACCCCGGGCGCCTCACAGCTCTGCGAGCACCTCGTCGAGGCGCGAGACGAAGAAGTCGACGTGCTCGCGGGTGAAAGTCATCGGCGGCTTGATCTTGAGCACGTTGTCGTAGCGGCCGTTGGGGTACATGGCAACCCCGCGATCCTTGAGCAGCTCGCTCGCCCGACGTGCCTCCTCGGCCGCGGGCTCGCGTGTGTCCGGGTCGCGCACGAGCTCGACGCCGAGGTACAGGCCCAGGCCCCGCACGTCGCCGATCAGCGGATGCCGCGCCGCCGTCTCGCGCAGCCGATCGGCGAAGGCGGCGCCGACCTCGCGCGCGTTCTGCTGCAGGCCGTCCTGCTCGATGACATCGAGCACGCGCATGCCGATCGCGCAGGAGACCGGGTTGCCGCCGAAGGTGTTGAAGTAGCGCACGCCGTTGTCGAAGGCGTCGGCGATCTCGCGGGTCGTGACGACCGCCGCCATCGGATGGCCGTTGCCCATCGGCTTGCCCATGGTGACGATGTCGGGCACGACGCCGCTGGTCTCGAAGCCCCAGAACGCCTCCCCCAGACGACCGAAGCCCACCTGCACCTCGTCGGAGATGCACAGACCGCCCGTGGCGCGCACGGCGGCGAAGGCGTCGCGGAGGTACCCCGGCGGCAGCACGTGGTTGCCGCCCGATCCGATCAGCGACTCGGCGATAAAGGCGGCGGGGGGCGCGGCCTGCGCGGTCATCTCGTCGGCGACGCGGCGCACGTCCTCGGCGTAGCGCGGGCCCGCCAAGGGGTCGTCGTAGCCGAACGGACCACGATAGCGGTCGGGCGTGATGACCTCGCGGGTCGACTCCGGCACCCCGCCGCCGCCCGGGCCCCGGTACCGGTTCGGGCTCACGTCGGTCACCGCCGTGGTGTTGCCGTGGTAGGCGGAGTCGATCACGACGGCGTGACGACGGCCCGTGACTGTTCGCGCGATCCGCAGCGCGAGGTCGTTCGCCTCGCTGCCGGTGCAGACGAAGAACACGACGTCGAGGCTCTCGGGCAGCGTTGCCGTGAGCCGCTCGGCGTACTGCGCGATGCCTGGATAGACGAACCGGCTGTTGGTATTGAGCAGCCGGAGCTGTCGCGCGCCCGCCGCCGCGACGCGCTCCTCTGCGTGACCCACGTGGGTGACGTTGTTGATCGGGTCGAGGTAGGCGAGCGCGTCCTCGTCGTAGAGCCAGCAGTCGCGTCCGCGCACCAGGTTCATCGGGCGGGCGAAGTACGCCCGCTGCGACGGGGCGAAGTGCTCGGCGCGGGCGCGGATCACCTCCCGCAGCGTCCATGCCGGCGGGGCGCTCGCCGAGGCCCCCAGCATCGTGGCCGGATCGCCGAGCAGCGTCGCCCACTCGGCCGTCTCGCCCGGGCGTCCTACGAGTGGAGGCGGATCCTCGGCGTGCCGCGGGTCGAGGAGCAGCTGCACCATGCCGTCGAAGAGGCCCGCGAAGGGCTCCGACGCGGGAGCCAGCACGCCGAGGGGGGTGCCCGCCTCCACCCGCTCGCCCTCCACCGGCCCTCCGATGCTCGAGCCGTCGCCAGCGAGCGGCGACCGGATGCCGTGCCAGATCGTGTACATCGTCCCGTGATCGACGACGAGCGGACCGCGAGCGACCACCGTGCCCGCCAGCGGCGCGCGCACCTCCTGCGGACGCGATACGACTAGGCCGGAGCCGAGCAGCACGGTGGCGGGCTCGTCGGGGCCGAGGTCGCGCGGGGCCGCCAGGGGCAGTGCTGCACGGAACGCGGGAGCGTGCAGCACCCGACCGGAGGCCGCCGCCGCCTCACGCAGCCGGGCGCGCGCGGCGTCGGGTGCCACGGCCACCCCGTCCAGCAGCTCGCTCGACGGGGTCAGGTCCACGCCCAGCGTCGCCCCCAGCGCGGGCCGGCTGCCGGGCAGGGGGGCACGCGCGGGCGGGTCGATGCCGCAGACGGCGCGCAGGCGCGCCTCGGCCACAAGGGGATGGATGCGCGCGATCCGGGCCAGAGCGGCCCACGTGTCGGAGGAGCGCATCCGGCCGTAGTCGCCGCCGCGGTGCGACCAGGTGGCGGCGTTGACGCAGAGGCGGGCGGCGGCCAGCGGGAACAGCACCTCCAGCTCGGCCGCCCCGAGGGGCACAACGGCGTGGTGACCCCGTACGACGAGGGCGGCGGCCCGTAGCGGATCGCGCTCGCGCCGCATCGCGTATGCCACCGCGACCGCGAGCTCCGCCACCCGGATCGTGGTGCGGGCATCGGCGACGTCGAGCAGCCCCACCAGTCCGGAGCCGTCGGGCTCGGCGAGCACGTTGAAGTCGTTGAGGTCCTGGTGCACGAGCGCCCGCGGCAGCTCATCGCAGCGAGGCCGCACCCGCTCGAACCGCCCCATGATCGTCTCGATGTGCCTTCGCGCCTCGCGATCGTGCACGCTGTCCACCGTTCCAGAGATCGCACGGAGGCTGTCCTGCAGCAGCCAGTGATGCGGGGCGGGCTCGGGTACGGCCGGAGGCAGCCCGGAGAGGGCCGCAGCCGTCGAGGCGGCGAGCGCGCCCCACTGCTCGAGGAGCGCGTCGGAGCGATGCGCAAGAGCGGCGATCGTCACGCCGGGCAGCCAGGAGAGCACGCGGATCGCCGCCGGTGCGGGCGCGTCGAGGACGACCCGCGGGCGACCGTCGAGGGTGGGCAGGAGCGTCGGCACCGCGACCGGCAGCCCGGCTCGGGCGAGACGCTCGAGCAGCATGTCCTGCCAGTCGAGCAGCGTCGGATCGGCGGTCGGGGCGACCTTGACGACGTGCTGATCGCCGCGCTCGCCGACGACCAGCACATTGCGATCGACCTCGCCGCCCAGCAGTCGCGCCGACACGACGCGGATGCCGTAATTCTCATGAAGTGCATCGCGCACCTCGGGAGAAAGGGCGGGTTCGGCGGCCATTCCCTCAGATCACCAGAGCCTGGGCTGGAGATCAAGGGTAGCCACGCCCTTCCTCGGAGGGCAAGATGTGCATCGTGCACACGCATCGCTCCGGTACAGGCGCTGTGAGCCTGCAGCTCCTCGCGGCCGGCCTTCGGGAGGAGCGGCTGGACGAGCTGGTCGACGAGTCGATGCGCCGTCTGCTCGCCGATGAGCCGGCGTACGCGCGCGCCGACCGTGCCGAGCTCCGGGTGCAGATGACGCGCACCATCGGGCTGGCCCTCACGCGGCTCGCGGGGCGCGCGATCCCCGCCGACCTCTCCTCGGCCGCGTACGAGAGCGGCCAGCTTCGGGCAGCCCAGGGCATCGAGCTGGCGGCCGTGCTGCACTCGTTCCGGATCGATCTGCGGGTGCTGTGGCAGGCCGTGATCCACGCCGCGATAGAGGGGGGCGGCGCCGATCACGCCTTCGTGGAGGGTCTCGTGGAGGTGTGGGAGGCGGTCGAGGCGAACATCGCCGACGTCGTCGACGGCTACCGCGACGCCGCCGAGCGACTGGCGCGAGGCGCCGAGGAAGTCCGTGCAGCCGCCTTCGACCGTCTGCTCGAGCGGGGCGGTCACGACGGGACCGTCGTCGTCGAGGCCGCCCGGCTGCTCGAGCTCTCCCCCGACGCCCGCCACCTCTGCCTCGTGGCCCGGCCCGGCGGGGCCGCACCCGGGGCGATGAACGCCGTGAGGGCGCGACTGCGGCGGGAGGGGGTGCGGGCACACCTGCAGTGGGCGGGCGCCGAGCTGCTCGGTGTGATCGAGGTCGCCGACCCAGATCGCGACCACGAGATGCTGGGGCGACTCATCGAGCTCCGGGACGTGCCGTGCGGCCTCGCCGAGGCCCGCGGGCTGGGGGAGGTCGCGCGCGGCCTGCGCCTGGCTCGCGCTGCCGCGCGGGGCGCGGACGGCCCCCGGCTGCTGCGCGGGCATTGGGGCTCCGCCGCGCTGGCCGCCGACGCCGAGCTGGCCGAGAGCCTCGTCGAGACCGTGCTCGGTCCGCTCGACCGCCTCGCGGAGCCGGCCCGTACGGCCGTGCTCGAGACGCTCGAGGCCTGTTTCGCCGGTGACGGCTCGGTGGCCGACATCGCCGCTCGCACCTTCCGTCACCGCAACACGGTACGCCGTCGGCTGCAGGACGTAGTGGAGCTCACGGGGCTCGACCCCAGGCGCCCCGCCGACGCTGCGCTCCTCGCCCTCGCCCTGCAGGGCCGCGCGACCGCTCGCCGAGCATAAAGGGCACCGATCCCGTCTTGGCCGAGGCATGCCGTCGTGACCGCGTCGCCGGAGGAGTCGGCTCGGCACCGCCCGCGAGCGGCCGGGAAGCCGGGGCCGTGAGCGCCGGGGCGATGACGACGCCCACGACGGGAGCAACCGCCGCTGCCAAACCGGCCCACAGCATCCGCCGTCGGCGCACCCGCCGTCGGCGACGACGCGCCCGCGCCCGGGATGTCGTGCCCCTCATCGGCGACCTCCTGAGGGTGCCGCTGCATGCGGCGATGGTTGTCGATGATGATGTTCCGGGCGGTCTGGACGAGATACGCCCGCAGGCTCGAGTGGCGCTGAGGTGCTGCGACCGGCTCCTACGCGGCCGGCCTGACCCGGTTCCTCCTCGAGCAAGGTGTGGAGATCGCCGAGGTGAACCAGCCGCATCCGCACCTCCGGGCCCGGCGCGGCAAGGACGACGCGCTCGCCCCCGAGGCCGTGCTGAAGGCGCTGTCGGGGCAGACCACGGTCATCCGGAAGCTCACGACGGGGGTCGTCGAGTCGATCCGCATCCTGCGCCTGACAAGGGATTGCGTCGTCCGCCGTTCCAGCCACCACGTACGCACTCTGGGGCCTCGCGCGGCCGGACCTCGAGCTCACCGAGGAGATCCGCGAACTCGACAAAACTCCTCGACGAACTCCTGGCGGCAACCGCCCCGGCCCTGATCACGCGGATGGTGATCGGCACCGGGCACGCCGCGCAGCTGCTGATCACCGCCGGGCAGAATTTCGACCGACTGCACTCCACCGGCAAGCGAACGCCACCCTGCACGGGTGCCGATATTGCCCCGGCCGTGGCCGCTGGCGACGCTGGGGGGGGATCGCTCATCTGGCGGGATCGCGGGTGTCGCGCGTGTTCGTGCGGACCTACCGCGAGACGCCGTTGGCGTGTCTGGCGATGCTGCCGGGGGGAGGAGCTGGGAGTGGCGGAGCTGGGAGGGCACCCCTTGCGCTGGTCGCGAGATGTTCCGGGTGGATGTGGCGCTCGCGTCGTACGGCGACAGGTCACGACCCACGTCCGGTGATATGTTACATTCCAGAGCTCCGCCCGCGAGAGCCTGACGAGAGGACCCTCGATGGCCACGCACCACCTCGACTCCACTCCCCACACGGCGATCGACATCCTCTCGCCCGACCTGCCGCCCGTGCTGACCGTGTCCGTCGGCGACACCGTCGTCGTCCACACGCTCGACTCCGGCGGGTTCCTCGAGAAGCCCGTGCTCGACGGGCCGAAGGCGCCGCAGTAGATCGAGAACCTCCGCGGCCACTGCCTCGTGGGACCCATCGCAATAGACGGTGCGCAGCCGGGACAAGTGCTCTCGGTGCGCTTCGACTCCCTCGTTCCGGATGCGTGGGGCATGACCGGCGCGGCCGTCGCCGACACCCCGCTCAACCGCAGGCTCGGCTTCGACGGCACCGACGGCATCCGGCTGCTCTGGGACCTCGACGTCGAGAACGGCGTCGGCACGAACCAGCTGGGACTCTCGACCCGGCTCGCACCCTTCCTCGGGGTCGTCGCCCTGACGCCCGCCGAGCCGGGGGAGCACTCCACGGTGCCGCCGCGCGCGCAGGGCGCGGGCAACATCGACTGCCGCGAGCTCGTCGCCGGGTCGACACTCTACATTCCCGTCACCGTGCCCGGTGCCCTGCTCTCGGTGGGCGACGGGCACGCGGCGCAGGGCGACGGCGAAGTGTCGGGCACGGCCATCGAGGCGGGCATGACGACGACCATGACCCTCGACATCGAGCCGGATCCCGCGGTCGACGGCGTGCACGCGGTCACCCCCGCCGGGCGCATCACCTTCGGCTTCGACGCCGACCTCAACGAGGCCTCCGCGCTCGCCCTCGACGCGATGCTCTCCTGGATGCAGCGGCTCTACGGGATCGGCAAGGCGGAGGCGCTCGCCATGGCGAGCACCACCGTCAGCCTCCGGGTGACGCAGATCGCCAACGGCGTGTGGGGCGTGCACGCGCTCCTGCCGCACGACGCCATCCTGACCGCCGCGGGCTGAGGGGCGCGCCGCCGGCCGAGCGCGCTAGCGACCGACGGCGTATCCCTGCATGCCGCGGGGGTTGGCCGCGGCCTTCAGCCAACCGCCGTCACGGGCGACCGCGCTGATCGAGCCGAGGCTCCACTCCCCCGCCCTCGTGACCTTGTGGCCACGACGCCGCAGCTCCTCGAACACCACGGGAGCGAACCGGTCCTCCATGAGCATGTGCCCCAGGTGGGTGTCGCGGGGCCAGAACGAGTTCGGCATGTGGATGGAATGGAAGTCGGGCTCGTCGATCGCGGCCTGTAGGTCGAGTCCGCCATGGACGACGTTCAGGAAGAAATGCAGCGTCCACTGGTCCTGGAAGTCGCCTCCCGGCGTGCCGAACGCGAGCCACGGTTTGCCCTCACGGGTCGCGAACGACGGCGTGAGGGTGGTGCGCGGTCGCGCGCCGGGCCGCAAGGAGTTCGGCAGCCCCTCCTGCGCCCAGAACATCTGCCCGCGGGTCGAGATGCAGAAGCCGAGCTCGGGAACGGTGGGCGATCCCTGGAACCAGCCGCCGCTGGGCGTGGCCGAGATCATCATGCCGTCCCGGTCGACCACGTCGATGTGGCAGGTGTCGCCGCGGGTCTCGCCGGAGGCCATGATGGTGGGCTCGCCGGCGCCCATCTGCCCGAGCTCGATGTCGAGCGCATCCGGATACCGCGGCATGACCGGCACGCGACCGTCGGGGGCACCCGGTCGGAGCACGAACGACGCCTCGTCGGTCATGAGGGCTCGGCGCCGGTCGTTGTAGTCGTCGCTGAGCAGTCCCTCGAGCGGCACGTCGGTGAAACGAGGGTCGCCGTACCACGCCTCCCGGTCGGCGAGCGCGAGCTTGGACGCCTCGATGATCGTGTGCACCCAGTCCGCCGACCCCGGGCCCATCGCCGCGAGGTCGAAGCCCTTGAGCAGCGCGAGCTGCTGCAGAAAGACCGGTCCCTGACCCCAGGGCTGCGTCTTGTAGACGGTGGTGTCGTAGTAGTCGTAGCTCACCGGCTCCTCGACGGCAGGCGCCCACGCGGCGAGATCGTCCGCTGTGAGCAAGCCGGTGTGCGCCTCGCCCGAGGTGTCCATGACGGGGACCGTGCGGCTGAACTCGCCGATCGCCTCCGCGACGAAACCGCGGTACCAGGCGTCGTGCGCCGCCTCCACCTGGCGCTCGCGACCGGGCCCGGCGGCCTCCGCCTCGGCGACGATCCGCTCCCAGGTGGCGGCGAGCTCCGGCCGCGTGAAGCTGCTCCATGGGGCGGGCACCTCGCCGTGCGGCAGCCACGTGGCGGCCGAGGTGGGCCAGTGCGTGCGGAACAGCTCCTCGACGGTGCCGATCGCGTTCGACACGCGCTCGAGCAGCGGATGGCCGTTCTTGGCGTAGTGGATGGCGGGCTCCAGCACCTCGCGCACCGTCATGCTGCCCCACTGCTCGAGCAGCAGCATCCAGGCGCCGAAGGACCCCGGCACCACGTTCGGCAGCTGACCGGTGCCGGGCATCATATCGAGGCCGAGGTCGGCGAGCGCCTGCACCGAGGCGGCCGCGGGGGCCACCCCCTGCCCGCAGATGACGCGGACGCGGTGCTCGCGCTCGTCCCAGACCAGGATGGGGACGTCGCCGCCCGGGCCGTTGAGATGCGGCTCCACGACCTGCAGCACGAAGGCGGCCGCGACGGCGGCGTCCGCGGCGTTGCCGCCGCGCTCCAGCATGGCCATGCCGGTCGAGGATGCGAGCCAATGGGTCGTGGCGACCATGCCGATGGTGCCCTTGAGCTCGGGTCGAGTGGTGAACACGTGGTGCCTTTCTTGCTTCGGTGGGTCCCGGCCGACCGGGTCAGTGGCTGGCGCGGACGCGCGGGTCGAGCAGACCGTAGAGCACATCGACGACGACGTTGGCCACGACGACGAAGCATCCGCCGAGCAGCACGACGCCGATGATGACCGGGCGGTCCTCGTTGGTGACGGAGGTCACGGCAAGCGCGCCGATTCCCGGGATGGTGAAGACCTGCTCGATGATGATGACACCGCCCAGGAGCATGGCGATGTCGGCACCGAGCTGCGTGATGATCGGGGTCAGGGTGCTGCGCATCCCGTGCTTGTAGACGACGGTCAGCTCGGACAGTCCCTTGGCGCGCGCCGTGCGGATGTAGTCCTCGCCCAGCACGTCGATGAGCTGACCGCGCGTCAGCCGGGCGTAGATCGCCGCGTTCACGAGCGCGAGGGTGAACCACGGCAGGATGAGGTGCCACGCCCACTGCAGCGGGTCCTGCGTGATCGGCACGTAGCCCCCGGCCGGGAAGAGGCTGAAGCCGAGCTGCCGTGGCAGGAAGTACAGCACGAACAGGAAGAGCATGCCTAGCACGAAGGTCGGGAAGCTCAGGCCCAGGAGGGTGAACCCCTGGCCGATCCGGTCGCGCAGGGACCCAGGCCAGCGCGCCGAGGTCACGCCGATCGGGATGCCGATCAGCAGCCAGACCACGACGCCGCCGAGCACGAGCGACCCCGTCTCGGGGATGCGGGCCAGGACGAGCGGCAGCACCGGCTCCTGGCTGTGGTACGAGTACCCGAGGTCGCCGTGCAGGGCGTTGCCCAGGAAGGTCGCATACTGCACGTAGATCGGCTGGTCGAGACCCAGGCTCGCGCGGATCTGCCGCAGCAGGGTCTCGGTGGCCTGATCGCCGGCGATGGTGCGCGCCGGGTCGCCGGGGGCGACGAAGAAGAGCAGGAAGACGAACATGCTGAGCACGAGCAGCACCACCACGCCGAAGCCGACGCGGCTGAGCACGATCCGGGTCACCGCGCTACCGCCCCGTCGCGTGTCGTGGCGCGCCGGGCGGCCTGCCTCCGGGCGTGCTTGCGCTCCTTGGTGAGCCAGACGAGCCCGACCCGCTTCACCTTCGGATCGAGGGCGTCGCGCAGGCCGTCGCCCACGGCGTTGAACGCGAGGGTCGTGAGCAGCAGCGCGGCTCCCGGCACGACCACCATCCACCAGGCGACGAGGTAGAGGGAG
>JAATFA010000182.1 GCA_015655445.1 Actinomycetales bacterium
CCGAGTCGACGACGATCCGCACGACGCTCACGCAGCTCGCGACGGTCGCGCGCCTGTACGTCGAGCCGTCGGCGCGCCGGGAGGTCGTGCGCGAGGTCGGGGACGGCCTGTGGCGGCTCGCGCAGGGCGCCCAGGCCGGGTCGGACGCGCAGTTCCAGTTCGTGAAGTTCTTCGCCGCGATGGCCTCGACGCCCGAGCACGCGGAGGTGCTGCGCGCACTGCGCGACGGCTCGATCGCCCTGCCCGGGCTCACGGTCGACACGGACCTCGACTGGGAGCTCTTGGAAGGGCTCGTCGCGACCGGAGCGGCCGGGCCGGACGAGATCGACGCCGCGCTCGCTGCCGACAACACCGCGAACGGGCAGCAGGCGGCCGCGCGCGTGCGCGCCACGATCCCGACAGCCGAGGCGAAGCGGGAGACCTTCGACGCGCTCGTCTCCGGCGCGGACGTCGCCAACGCGATCGCGCGCAACATGGGCCTCGGCTACCAGCACGTCAACGATCCGGCGGTGCTCGAGTCCCTCGTCGCGCCGTACTTCGACGCGCTCGAGCGCGTGTGGAGCACGCGGAGCTTCAAGATGGCGGAGTACATCATCCCGGGCCTCTTCCCCGCGCCGCTCGCCTCGCGCGCGGTGCTCGACGCGGGTCGGGCGTGGCTCGAGTCCCACCCGGAGCCGCCCGCGCTGCGCCGCATGATCGCGGAGCAGCTCGCCGGCGTCGAGCGTGCCCTCGCCGCCCAGGAGCGCGACGCGCGCGCATAGCGACCGCTCCCGCGTGCGCCGGGGAGCGCCCACCTACACTGGGAGAAATGACCCCCCTCGCCTCCGCGCTCTCCCCGGACTCGGCCTGGCACGCGTTCTGGGGAGCGTGGGACGTGCCCGTGACGATCGCGGTCGTCATCGTCGTCTCGGTTCTCGTGCGGCTCGCGCTGCACTTCGTGATCCGCGCGACCGTCAACCGGATCGTGCGCGGCTTCAAGAGGCGCCAGGGCGCGACGGACACGCGCGAGCTCGAGGCGTCTCCGCTCGCGGCGGCGCGCGTCGTGCAGCGCACGCGCACGCTCGGATCGCTCCTGAGCAACGTCGTGACGACCGCGGTCGTGATCGTCGCGCTCCTCATCATCATCACCGAGCTCGTGCCGAACGTCACGACCGCGTTCGCGCTCATCACCGCGGCGCTCGGCGCGGGTCTGGGCTTCGGCGCGCAGAACATCATCAAGGACGTGCTCAACGGCCTCTTCATGGTCGTCGAGGACCAGCTCGGCGTCGGCGACGTCGTCGACCTCGGCCAGGCGACGGGCGTCGTCGAGTCGGTGGGGATCCGCATCACTCAGGTGCGGGACGTGAACGGCACGCTGTGGTTCGTGCGCAACGGCGAGATCCTGCGCGTGGGCAACATGTCGCTCGGCTGGTCGCGCGTCATCATCGACCTCGCCGTCCCGTACGAGGCGGACGTGCGGGCCGTCGAGGAGCGCATCCTCGAGACGGCGGTCGAGCTCGCCGAGAGCCCGCAATGGCGCATGCGCGTGCTCGAGAAGCCCGAGATCTGGGGCATCGAGTCGATCTCGGCGGAGGCGGTCATCGTGCGCCTCGTCGTCAAGACGCGCTCGGGCGCGAAGGACGACGTCGCCCGCGAGCTGCGCGCGCGGCTGAAGACGACGCTCGACGACATGGGCCTGCGCCTCCCCTCGCTCAACACGGTCGTGCTCTCGGGCAGCGAGGGCGCGGCGTCGGTGTCGCCGGCTGCGCGCGCCGGCGGAGGCGGGACCGCCGGCGCGGTCGGGAGCGCCGGTCCCCGCGGTGACACCGGCACGAGCGGAAGCGGCGACGGCAGAGGCGGAAGCGGCGACGGCGCCGCCACGACGCGCGGATCCGGCGGCACGGCGGCGGCCCCCGGGCGCCGGACGGGGCGACCCGCGTCCGGTCCGGGAGGAGCGGGAGGAGGGCGATGAGCGACCTCACACTGCGACGCGGCGACGGGGAGCCCGTCGAGCGCACCTTCTGGCAGGAGGTCGGCGGCCGGCCCACGTTCGAGCGCCTCGTGCGCCGCTTCTACGACGGCGTGCGCGAGGACCCCGTGCTGCGGCCGATGTACCCCGAGGAGGACCTCGAGCCCGCGATCGAACGGCTCACCGGCTTCCTCGAGCAGTACTGGGGCGGGCCGACGACGTACAGCGAGCGGCGCGGGCATCCGCGGCTGCGCATGCGGCACGCGCCCTTCCGCGTGACGCCCGACGCGCGCGATCGCTGGCTCGCGCACATGCGCGTGGCGGTCGACGAGCTCGAGCTCTCGCCGCTGCACGAGGGGATGCTGTGGGACTACCTCGAGCGCGCCGCCCACGCCATGGTCAACACGTTCGAGGATGGCCCGGGCGCGTAGCGCCGGTCAGCGCGCGAGCGTCCACGAGCGGCGCTTGACGAGCACGTGCCCGCGCACGGTCGTCAGGCGCGTCCACGGTCCCGACTCGAAGACGCGCACGGGATCGTCGCCGAGAAAGCCGAGGGTCCACGCGGCGAAGCCCGCGGCGGCGGGTATGTGCTCCGCGCTGGCCAACGGCCTCCCCCACACCTCCGAGCGCACGCGCTGCACGACCGCGCTCCCTGCGCCCTCCGGCAGAGCCCCGGCGACTTCCGCGATGCCCGCGTGTGCGGCGCTCTCGAGGTCCTCGGGCCGCACGGGGGCGTGCGCGACCCAGCCCGCGCGCGGCGGCGAGATCCCCGCCCACGTCACGGTGTTCACCTCGAGCGGCAGCGCGAGGTCGATGGCCGCGTTCGGGTCGTCGACCTCCTCGAGCCTGCGCTCGACGCGCTCGAGGAGCGATCGGATGGGCACGACGGCGTCGAGCTCGACGGGGTCCGCGAGCGCGAACGTGCGCAGCCCGAGCACGGTCGGCGTCTCGTCGAGCAGGCCGAGCGGGTAGAGCACGGCGATGTAGACGGCGAGGACCCCGCCGCCGGCGACGAGCCGCACCGATCCGTCCTCGACGCGGCGCGCACGGGAGAGGTACACCTGCAGGTCGCCCAGGGCGAGGGCGTCGACGAGAGTGAAGGTGGGACTCATCGTGCCCCTAAACTACCGCTCATGGGCGACGCCATGGCCGCGATGCTGGCCGCGCTGGACCTCGCGGACACGGGCGCACGCACCTCCGAGGACATCTTCACCGGACCGAGCGTCTGGATGCCGAACGGCCGCGTCTTCGGCGGCCAGGTGCTCGCACAGTCGATGCTCGCCGCGTCCCGCACCGTGCCGGAGGACCGCGTCGTGCACTCGATGCACGGCTACTTCCTGCGTCCGGGCGACGTGAGCCTGCCCATCACGTTCGCGGTCGACCGCATCCACGACGGACGGTCGTTCTCCGCGCGTCGCACGCAGGCCTACCAGCGTGGGGAGCCGATCCTCTCGGCGATCGCGTCCTTCCAGACCGAGGACGTCGGCATCGAGCACCAGGTGGGGATGCCCGAGGACCTGCCCGATCCGGAGTCGGTCCCGTCGATCGCCGAGCGGCTGCGCGACGTGGACCACCCGTACAAGGACTTCGTGCTCGATCGCCCGTTCGACATCCGCCACGTGCCCTCGCCGCTCTACTTCGAGGTCGAGGGCGAGCACGTCGCGCACCAGGCGGTGTGGATGCGCACCCACGGCCCGCTCCCGGACGATCCGGCGCTCCATCGCGCGGCGCTCGCGTACGCGAGCGACTACTCGATCCTCGAGGCGGTGCTGCGTCGGCACGGGCTGCCGTGGCTCACGGAGGGCATCCGCATGGCGAGCCTCGACCACGCGATGTGGTGGCACCGGTTCGGGCGCGTCGACGAGTGGTTCCTGTACACGCAGGAGTCGCCGAACGCGATCGGCGGACGCGGCCTCGCGACGGGGCGCATCTACGCGCGCGACGGCCGGCTGCTCGCGAGCGTCGCGCAGGAGGGCATGATCCGCGTGCCCCTCCCCCGCCCCTGACCCCCCCATCCGGGTTCGCATTTGTGACACGCGCGCGGTGAGTCCCCCCGCGCGTGTCACAAATGCCGCATGGGCGCGCGCCGCATGGGCGCACGAGGGTGCGCGAGCACGCACGAGGGCGGGAGAAGCCCGCGGCAGTCAGGGCACGCCGCGCAGGAGCACGACCGATCCGTCCGCGTTGCGCACGTCCACGGAGGCGATCTCGCCCGTCGCCATGCGCGTCGTCGCGGTCGGGTCGGCTGACGTCCCTGGGCTCGCCGTCCACGTCGCGACCTCCTCGGACGAGCCGTCCTTGCCCGTCACCCACAGCGAGTACTCCCGCGGCGACGCGGCACTCGGGTACGGCGCAGCGGTCGCGGCCGGCCCGTACGTGCAGTGCATGTCGATGCGCGTGCCCCACGCGAGCCCGGAGAGCGTCACGCGCGCGCGCAGCGAGCTCGGCACGACCTGCTCGAGCGCGAGGGTCGCGTGCGCCGCTCCCGTCGAGCCGCCCTCCCCGCCCGTGTCCCCGAGCTGCGCGGGCAACACGACGGCTGCGACGATCGCCGCAGCGGCCGCGAGGGATGCCGCGGCGGCCGAGAGCGCCGTGCGGGCGCGGCGGCGCCTCCGCTCGACGCCCACGGCGCGCGCGAGGCGCGGCAGGAGCGTGTCGGGCACGGGGTGGGCGTCGAGCGTGAGCGCCGTCTGCGCGTCGAGGCGCGAGAGGATGCCGGGCACGGCCGCGATCTCGGCGACCGCGGCACCGCACTCCGGGCACGAGGCGAGGTGCTCCTCGTACTCGCGCCGCTCGGCGGGCGAGAGCGATCCGAGCAGGTAGGCCGCGTCCCATTCGCGGTACGGGTCGGAAGCGACGCCGTGCTGCTCGGGCGTCGTCGGTGTCGTCACGGGCGGGTCACCCCCCTCTCCTGGAGCGCGAGGCGCAGGGCGCGCATGCCGTAGTGCAGACGCGACTTGACCGTGCCCTCCGCGATGCCGAGCTCCTGCGCGATCTCGGCGATCGTGCGGCCGCCGTAGTGCGCCATGACGAGCACCGTGCGGTGGTCGACGCTCAGCGCGGTCAGGGCGTCGGGGATGAGCCACGAGTCGAGAGCGGCGTCGATCGCGTCGTGCGAGCTCTCGGGCAGCCGATCCGTGGGGACCTCGTGCCGGGACCGCGCGCTGCGCCAGTGGTCGACGACGAGGTTGCGCGCGACCGTGAAGAGCCACGCCCGGGCTTTCGCCGGCTCCTCGAGCACGCGCGTGTTCCGCCAAGCGCGCACGAGCGTCTCCTGCACGATGTCCTCGGCGAAGGCACGGTCGTCGGTGAGCGAGACGACGTAGCGCCACAGGCCCGGCGCGTACTCGTCGTGGATCGCCTTGAGCAGCTCGTCGCGCGCGTCCGCCATCCCACCTCCCGCATAAGACCACGCGGTAGCGTGCCGCGAAGTTCATTCGGTCGACGACATTCTTCCGGTGAACGTTTCCGGCCGCTCTCTCGTTCTTCCGCGAGAGGGCTCGCCCTGGGAGGCCGGCCCGGAAGGAGAACGATCGTGACCGAGGCCCGATTGAGCCGCCGCACCGCCCTCGTGCTCGGCGGGACCGCCGTCGGCGCGGGGTCGCTGCTCCTCGCCGGATGTGCGGCGGCGGGCTCGGGCTCGGGAGGCTCGGACGGGTCGGGATCGGGTGGCTCGGGATCGGGTGGCTCGGGCACGCCGACGAAGGTCGCGGCGCTCGCCGACATCCCCGTCGGCGGCAGCGTCTCGGCGAAGCTCGCGGGCGACCCGATCGTGATCGCGCAGCCGAAGGCGGGGCAGGTGGTCGCGTTCAGCGCCGTGTGCACGCATCTCGGCTGCACTGTCGGCGCGTCGGGCAAGGAGTACGACTGCCCGTGCCACGGCTCCCGATTCGACGCGGCGACGGGCGACGTGCTCGAGGGGCCTGCGCAGCGTCCGCTCACCAAGCTCACCACGACGGTGCAGGGCGGGGATGTCCTGGTCTCGTCGTGACCGCGCGTGAGCGCGGAACGACGTGAGCTCGGGAGCGGGACGCGTGAGCGCGATCGGGAGCGGGACGCGTGAGCGCGATCGGGAGCGCGAGCATCGTCCGCGCCGACGAGGGCGCGCCCCGGCGGACGCGCGCTCGGGTCACGCGGGCTCGAGCGCGACGAGCCGCACGCGGCCGCTCGTCTCCGGATAGCACGTCTGCAGGATGACCGCCGCGGTCATCCCCGACGTCGCCTGCGCCGCGTCGTCGCCCGCGTGCGCGTCGCGGGAGCCCTGCACGACGTACGCCCCGTCGAGCCCCTGCCCCGTGAGCCGCACGGCGTCGCCCGGCCGCATCTGGAGCACGGTGGTTCCGCCGCAGCGCGTGTGCGCGCCGACGATCGGGGCGACCGCGCCGAGGTCCATGCGCACCCACTGGCATTTGTCGATCTCCCGCTGATAGCCGGTCGCCGTGATGTCGATGGCGTAGAGCACGGGACCGCTCGGCGCGGGGGCGACGGCGACGGCCGGCTCGGCCGCCGCGTCCGGGTCGACGGGAAGCGTCGTCGACGGCGGCGTGAGGGGGACGCCCGGGGGCACGTCCGGCATGACCGTGGACGCCGCGGCGTCCCCCGCTCCCGGCACCGGGCCGGCCGGTCCGGCGCCGCCGGACGAAGCGGACGGTGCCGACTGCGATGACTGTGATGACGGCGGTGACTGCGATGGCGGGGCGGATGGCGCGCCCGCGGCCACTGCCGACGGTGCTGCGGCGACCACGGCGGCCGGCGTCCCCGAGCCGCGCGCGGGCGGAGCGGAGACAAGGAGCGCGGCCGCCCCCGAGAGCGCGAGCACGACGGCGAACGCGACCGGCCCGCGCCGCACGAGCAGGAGCCGGCGGCGGTGGCGATGGTAGGCGCGGAACGCGTCGGTCCCGCGTGCGGGCGTGTCCGCGCTCATCGTGCGCCCCGCCCGCCGTCGGCGTCGCTGGTGTCACAAGCGTCACGGGCGTCACGAATGTCACGAGTGTCATCGGCGGCGTCGACGTCACGTACGACACCGGCGTCACGAATGTCACCGGTGTCACGAATGTCACCGGCAGCGTTGACGTCGCGCGTGTCGCCCTCACCGCGCGTGTCATCCGTGCCGCGCGTGTCCGGCACCGCCGGCGCCTCTCGGCCCTCCCGAGCCCCGGACGCCCCCAGCGCCTCCAGTGCCTCGGGCACGGCCTGCGCCGACCCCGACGCCCGCGACGCCCGCGTGCTCGTGCTCCTCGGATACGCACGGCTGAGCAGCTCGCGGATGGGCCGCGGCGGCGGCGGCTCGACGATCGGCCGTGCCGTCGCGAGCTCCACGGGCTCGTCGGCGAGCAGCACCGCCTGCATGCGCACGACGCGTCGGGGGCGGGGACGGCCCTCCTCCGCGCTCGCGCCGTCGTCGGGCTCGGGATCGACGGCCTCCTCGAGCGCGCCACCCTCCAGCCGGCCGAGGGTCGCGAGCATGCGCTCGAGGCTGTTGTTGCGTCCCCAGTTGCTCGTGAACCAGCGCCCCGCGACGAGCACGGGGCGCCCCGCGAGCACGAGGTACCAGCTGTGGTGCCCGGAGCCGTCCGCGATCTTGAGGGCGGTGAGCTCCCCGACGTGGGCGATGACGTGCGTCGCGTGGCGGCGTGCCTCCTCGAGCGAGGGGAAGCACCGCGCGCTCACGGCGAGCTCGGCGCCACGGGACGAGACGACGCGCCACAGGATGGGCGAGGCGACGTCGTCTACGGAGGTCGCATAGGCGCGCCCGAGCACGTCCGGCCTCCGTCGCCCGGCCCGCACCGCCCCGCGATAGGCGGTGAGCTGCGCGAGGTGCGAGCGCCACGAGGAGAAGTCCTCGTGGGCACGATCCGGATAGCGCGTGAACACGAGGCGCCGCTCGGGCACGCCATCGGGCGCGCCGGCCGCAGCGTCACCGCGCGCGCTGCTCGCCCCGCCACCCCGCCGACCGCTCGCCCCGCCGTCACGCGCGCCGCTCGCCCCGCCGCCGCGCCTCCCGTCCGCCCCGGCGCCGGACGCGCGCGTCATCGTCCGCGCCATCGTGCGCGGACGGGTGCGAGCCGACCGGACATCCCGCACGCTCACTGCTTCAGCTGCGCGTAGACGACGAGGTTCTGGTGGGACTCGTGTCCGCCGTTGTACTGGAAGCACGTGATGAGGGCGAGGCGCCCGGGCACGCGCTTCCACAGCTCGCTCGCGTCGCCGATGGCGACCTTGTCGTAGCGCTCGATGTCGGTGATCGCATACGTGTAGTCCCCTTCCGGCGTGGTGACGACGACGACGTCGCCGGGATGCACGGTGACGGCCGAGTGCGGCACGTCGAGGAGGTCGTTGAACACCGCGTGACCGCCGCGATAGGTGTGCCCGGCGATGTACACGGTGTTGTCGGAGGCGGGTCCCGCGGTGCCGTAGTTGGCGATCCAGTAGGCGGATCCGGGGGTCGGCGGGTCGATGGACGCGTTCGCGGGCACGCGCATCGACACGACCGTCGCCGTGAAGCCGATCGCCGGGATGCGCACGCGCAGCGGCTGTCCCGCGACGGGCGGCACCGGTGCGACGGCGCGGTGCGGCGCGGGGGCGCCCGCGGGCTGGGGCTGCGCCGGGGCGGGGGCGGGCTGCCCCGGCTCCGGCTCGATCACGGACTGCGCACGTGGCACGCCCGTGACGCCGCCGGGCGCGAGGGCGGCGACGACGAGCACGGCGACCGCGACGAGGCTCGCGATCGCGAGCGCGAGCCCGGCCCACGCGGACCACCGCGCACGGCGGCCCGACCACGCGCGGTGCCCGCGGTGGCGTCCGGGGGCGCGCTGCTCCGGGTCCGCGCGCTCGTCGCCCCGCTCGCGTGCGGGCGGCGCGATCCATGTGCGGCGGCGGAGTGCGGGCGCGCTCATCCCGTCGCCTCCTGCGCGTACGCGTCGGCCTGATCCCGCACGCGGTCGGCGTATCCGTCCGCCGAGTTGTAGGCGGCGATCGCGCGCTGCCAGCCGTCCGCGGTCGTGAGGTCGCCGCCGGCCGCGCACAGGTACCGCGCGGCGGTGAGCGCGGCGTCGTCGATCTGGTTCGGGTCGGCGGCCCCGTCGCCGGATCCGTCGACGCCGTGCGCACGCCACGTCGAGGGCAGGAACTGGAGCGGGCCGACCGCGCGGTCGTAGGCGCTGTCGCCGTCGAGCGTGCCGCCGTCGCTGTCGCGCACGACCGGATAGGCGCCTCCGTCGAGCCGCGGGCCGAGGATCGTGCCGACGAGGTGCCCGTCGGGGCCGATCGAGGCGCCGCCCGTCGTGCCGTGGGCGCTCTCGATCGCGCCGATGGCCGCGAGCGTGTTCCACGCGATGCCGCAGGACGCGTCGTCCGCCTGCTCGCGCACCGCCCCGCTCGCGTATGCCTGCAGCGCGCGCGGCGGGATGCCCGTCGCGCCCGCGGTCGCCTGCAGCCAGCCCGGGTCGATCGTCGCGCCGCCGGACGGGGATGCCGCACCGCCGGCCGACGCCGCCCCGGCAGCGGTCGACGCCGCCCCGGCGCCCGCCTGCCCGGCGCCGCCCGGCGCGCCGGACGCTTGCGCGGCGGCGCCCGCGTCGGTCGCCTCGTCGTCGGAGGTCGTCACGATCGCGACCCCGCCGGCGCCGCCGCCGGACGCCGCGGGCCGGGGCATGCCGAGCACCCACGCGACGACGCCGACGATGAGGAACGCGGCGACCGCGAGGGCGAGCCTCGAACGCACGTCCACGGCTACCCGAACCGCCCGTTCACGTAGTCGCTCGTGCGCTGGTCCTGGGGGTTGGTGAACATCGCGGTCGTGTCGCCGTACTCGACGATGACGCCCGGCGTGTTCTGGGCGGCGAGGAAGAACGCACACTGGCTCGAGACGCGCTGCGCCTGCTGCATGTTGTGCGTGACGATGACGATCGTGACCTGGCCGCGCAGCTCGGCGATCGTCTCCTCGACGCGCCGCGTCGACGTCGGGTCGAGCGCCGAGCACGGCTCGTCCATGAGGAGCACGCGCGGCGACACCGCGAGCGAGCGGGCGATGCACAGGCGCTGCTGCTGGCCTCCGGAGAGCCCGCCGCCGGGCTGCTCGAGGCGGTCCTTGACCTCGTCCCACAGCGACGCCTTGCGCAGCGAGTCCTCGACGAGCAGGTCCTTCTGCGTGCGCGTCGCGCGGATGCCGGCGAGCTTGAGCCCGGAGACGACGTTGTCGTAGATGGACATCGCGGGGAAGGGGTTGGGCTTCTGGAACACCATGCCGATCTGCCGCCGGGCCTTCGTGATGCGCTCGGACGGGTCGTAGATGTCGGCACCGTCGAGTCGCACCTCGCCCGCGAGCGACGCGGACGGCACGAGCTCGTGCATGCGGTTGAGGATGCGCAGGAACGTCGACTTGCCGCATCCGGACGGCCCGATGAGCGCCGTGACCTCGCCCGCGGGCATCGTGAGCGAGACACGGTCGAGCACTTTGTGGTCGCCGAACCATGCGGAGATCGAGTCGGCGACGAGCTCGCCCGCGACGGTCTCCCCGAACAGGGCGCGCCGTGTCGCCTCGCGGTCGAGGGGGTTGCGGCCGACGAGCTCCTCGTACTCGTCGACCGTCATGCTCGACGCGATGGCCGCAGGCGCCGACGCCTCGGGCGCGGGGAGGATCTCGGTCGCCGCCGTCGTGCCCGCGCTGCGCGCTGTCGGCGCATCGCCCGCCGTCGCGGCATCCGCGGCCGGGCCGCCCGCGACAGCGGCATCCGCGGCCGGGCCGCCCCCGTCGGCGCCGTGCGCCGCATCCGCCGCGCCGCCGCCGTCCCCGCGCGCGCCCGTCGTCGCCGCCTCGCGGCTCTGCCCGGCGAGCTCGAGCAGGAGCGTCTCCGGGCCGGGCGGCGCCGCGGACGTCGACGGGGTCTCCGCGTCCTGCTCGCGCTCGGGCGCGGGCCCGGCATCGCCACGGCCGCGGAACGGCCACGCGGAGCCCAGCGACGAGAGGGAGGAGGGCAGCTTCATTCGGTTCCTCGCTTCGGATGTCATGGTGGTCACAGGAGGTTCGGCAGCACGAGCTGGTTCACGCACGTCGCGCACAGCAGGAAGACGACGCCGAGCACGGGCGCGGCGACGATCCACGTCTGCCACGCGCCCCACCGCTTCCACAGCCACGTCGCGCCGATGGACCCGGCGACGAGCAGCTCGAGCAGCAGGACGAGCGCGAACGCGTTCGTGGGGTCGGTCGCCATCGGCTGCTCCGAGTCGGGCACGGACGTCGAAGGTGTCGACACGTTCGGGGCGTCGAAGGCGTCCCCCACTGTCATCGCGTCGATGCGCAGGACTCCCGTCGGCATGAACGGGGTCCCGCTCGCGGTCATGAGGGTCAAGCGTCCCTGATGACCCGTCGGGAGCGCCGGGGCCGGGTCGCCGGCCGTGCGCTTGTCGATCACCTGGTACGTGCACGCGCCCTGCCCCGTCTGCACGCTGAAGCGTGAGCCGAGGGACATCCGCTGCCAGAGGGACCCGACGAAGCCGTAGGAGCCAGCACGCGCGAGGAGCGTGCTCGTGCCGGCCTGGCACGGGAGCACAGTGGAACGGAGGTGCCCGATCCCCTCCTGCGTCTGCGCCCCCGCGGTGCCCTGCACGATGACCTCCTGCCCGATGCCGAACGACGGAGCGCGCATGACCGCGACAGGCGTGCCCGGCGCGACGACGTGCCCCCTGTTGTCGAGCGGGGACACGGGCACCGACCCTTCCGCGACGGACAGGCGCAACTGTGCGTAGAGGTTCTTCTGGGAGAGGAAGTGCTCGAGCTGTGACACCCCGACGAGGTTGACGAGAAGGAGCACGATCGTCGCCGAGAGGATCGCGAGGCCGAGCGCGAGCGCCCGCTGGCTCGGCGGAGCGTCCACCCAGTCGGAGGTGAAGCGCAGCGGCCGACGTTCGGGCGGCACGGCCGACGGGCGGCGCAGACGATCGACCCAGGCGCGGCCCAGGCGGTCGAGCGAGGAGGGAAGCGCGGTCATGGGCGCCTCCCTGGGCTGTTCCGCGAGACGAGGCGGGCAACCACCGGCGGCCCCACGAGCAGGAGCGCGACGAGAAGCGCGAGCACGACGAGGATCGTCTGCGGCGATGTCCAGCCCACCGAGCCCGCCATGACGGTGGGCACCGCGTTCACGTTGCCACCCGAGGCGCTCGAGACGGCGCCCGTGCACTCCCCCGTGTCGGCGTCGCACTGCTGCCCGCCTGCCCCGGCGCCTCCGGCGGCGCCGTCCGCGCCGCCTCCGGCAGAGCCTGCCCCGCCGGAGCCCCCGGCGCCCTTCGCTCCGGCTCCGCCCGCCGCCGCGGCCCCGCCCTGCCCTCCGCCCTGGCCCGCGCCCGCGAGCACGGGGGTGACGCCCGGCCGCACCCACTGCTGCGCGCACGCGAGGTTGCATCCGGGCGGGAACGGCGCGGTGTCGAGCAGGATGTTGTTGGCGGGATCGTCGCCAGGCTTGAAGGTCGGGTTGTTGCACGGATTGCCGCTCCCGGCCGCAACGGCCTGACCGGTCGCGTTCATCTTCGCGAGTGTCGGCGGATCGACGCCCGGCACCTTCTTGACCTGGTCCATGGCGGCGAGAACGAGGTTCATGGGCAAGGGCGAGTACCCTTGTTGCCCCATCGTGCGCTGCCCCTCGCACAGCGCGAACTGGTCGAAGTAGCCGAGGGTGGCCCCTTTCGCCTCGTTGAATCCTGTGTGCGCGGTGGTCGGCGCGAGCTCGTAGGTGTACATGGAGAGCGGGTAGGTGCGGGGGTCGGCGTACTCATAGACGCCCGAGAGATCCTGGCTCAGATAGTTCGGGTCGTTCTGGTTCATGTTGATCGCCGCCTTGTGAAGCGCGACCGCGACCGCGTACTGGTCGGGGAGCGTGTAGTAGCCCGCGGCGTTCTTGACCTGTGCGACGGGGAACCGAGCCTGCTGCGCGTACGCGTACTCGTCGTATCCGATCGAGTACCGGGTGCTGGCGACGTACTGGGTCACGCCGGTCGAGCCGTTCTGTGCGACGAAGTTGGTGTAGCCCTGGTGCGGGTAGTACGACGTGCCGTGCACGCCGTCGCACTGACCCGTCTGGCTGCACATGCGCTTGTAGTCGTCGGGATGAGTGCGCAGCATCCACAGCGTGAACTGCGCGGTCGCACCCGACCCCTCGGAGCGTACGACGACGGTGAGCCGCTGGTTCGGCAGCGCGACCCCGGGATTGTCGGCGGCGATCGCGGGGTCGCTCCAGTTCGTGATCCGCCCGCTGAAGATGCCGGAGATCGCGTCCTGCGAGAGCTTGAGGTCCGTCACCCGCTTGCCGCCGATGTCGAGGTTGTACATGAACGCCGTGCCACCGGAGGCGATGGGCAGCATGACGAACGGGAAGTCGGGATAGGAGATGTCTTGCGGGTCGGCGGTGTCCCCGCGATAGGGGATCTCGGACACCGCGAACTCGGTGCGCGAGCCGGCGAAGTCGCCGCGCCCGACGGAGGATCCGTTCGGGTTGTAGTTGACCGTGACGCCCTGCGTCTTGACCGCGGCGGTCCACTGTTGCAGCGCGGGCCCGGCCCACGACGACCCCTCGCCGTTGAGGTCGATGTAGGCCGCGGAGGCGGGCGTCGCACCGCCGAGCACGATGCCGGCAGCGGCCGCGAGCACGGCGATCCGGAGGGCGATGGCGCGCGGGCGGAAGTGTCGGCGAGCGGAGGAGCGTGTCATGCGGGGTCCTCGTGCGGGGAGAGGCGGACAGAGGAGGCGACATGCGCGTGGGAGATGCGCTGAAGGGTCGATCGGGACTTGGCACGCCGACGTCGCGCTTGGCCGTCCGTGAGCTTGCCGGCCTCCTGTCCCGCCAATGCGCGTGCGGCGACGAAGAGCACGAGCACGAGCACGAGGAGAAAGGCGGCGGTCGCGAAGCCGCGCGCGATCATCGTCGTCTGCGGGTTCTTGACGAACTCTAGAGCGGCGAGCGGTAGTGAGGTCATGGGGCCCGAGAACGGGTTGACGTTGAGGTTGGTCGTGTATCCGGCGGTGAGGAGCACGGGCGCTGTCTCGCCGATGCCGTGCGCGGTGGCGAGGATGATCGCGGTCGTGAGGCCGGAGCGGACGGTGGGCAGCACGACGTGCCACACGACCGCCCACTGGCCGGCCCCGAGGGCAAGCCCCGCCTCGCGCAGGTTGCCGGGGACGAGCCTCAGCACCACGTCGGAGGAGCGGATCATGATCGGGAGCATGAGCACGATGAGCGCGAGCGAGGCGGCGAAGCCGTTCGGCTGCCGCGTGATCGCGACGATGACGGCCGCGTAGATGAAGAGTCCTGCGACGACCGACGGGAGCGCCGTCATGGCTTCGACGACGGTGCGGACGAAGCGAGCGAAGCGCCCCCCGATCTCGCCGAGGAAGACCGCGGTCGTGAGACCGAGCGGGATGGTCACGGCCAGGGCGATCCCGATCTGGATGAGCGTGCCGACGAGCGCGTGGAGGATGCCGCCGCGCTCGAGCCCATCGATGGGACCGACGCCGCCCATGTCCGTCGTGAAGAAGTGGAGCCTCTGCCACAGGTCCTGCTTGCTGTCCGGATCGAACATCTGGTCGAGGACGTCGTGCCCCCGGAAGAGCGTGAAGCCGACCACGAGGGCGAGTGATCCGACGACGACGACACCGGCGGCCCACAGGATGACCGTCCAGAACCGGTCCTGCACGGCGGGGCCCGGGTTGCGTAGGAAGACGAGGCATGTGTAGATGAGCACGAACCAGACGAACGCGAGCACGGGAAGCCACCCGATCGGCACGAGCCCGATGACGGCCGTGAAGAGCAAGCCCACCGCGATGCTCGAGCAGATCGAGCCGACGAGCGTGAGCACGTCGTCACGGGAGTAGCCGATGGTCACCCTGGGAGCGTCGTCCTCGCTCTCGAGCTCGAGGCGCGGGAGGTGCGTGCCGTGCCCGCGCGCGACGGCCTCGTGACGGCCGCGGTCGCCCGCGAGGAGGCGCTCCTCCTGCAGGCTCTGCGCGAGCGAGCGGTGCAGGTTGTGCCGCTCCTCCGGGCGGACTGTCGTCGTCATCACGCCTCGCTCTCGGCACCGGACCGCGAGCGGGCGATGACGGCCGACGCCGTGAAGTTGATGATCATGGTGAGCACGAAGAGCGCGAGCCCCGCAGCCATGAGCGCGCTCATGCCGAGACCGCTCGCCTCTCCGTACCGCAGGGCGATGTGGGCCGCGATCGAGTTGGTGCCGTTCTGCAGGAGGTGCAGGTTGATGTTGAAGATGGGGTTGATGATCAGGTAGATCGCGATCGTCTCGCCGAGCGCGCGCCCGAGCCCGAGCATCGTGCCGCCGATGACGCCGCCGCGACCGAACGGCAGCACGACCGCGCGCACCATCCCCCACCGTGTGGCTCCGAGCGCGTAGGCGCCCTCGCGCTCCCCGATCGGGGCCCGGCTGAACGACTCGCGCATGATCGATGTCATGATCGGCACGACCATGAGACCGACGACGAGGCCCGCGATGAACGTCGACGACGTGTAGAGCGAGTCGTCCGGGAGCGGGTTGTGCGGGTCGGCTCCGTCGACGGCGAAGAGCGGGATCCAGCCGAACCACTCGGAGATCCAGCGGCTGAACGGCACGATCGCCGGCTGCAGGAAGATGAGGCCCCACAGGCCGAACACGACGCTCGGGATCGCGGCCATGAGGTCCACGATCGAGATGAGCACACGCTGCGGGCCACCCGCGGCGATCTCCGTGATGAAGAGCGCGGTGCCGGCGGAGAGCGGGAGCGCGACAATGAGCGCGACGATCGCGATGAGGACGGTCCCGGTGAGCAGGGCGGCGATGCCGAAGTGGTTGGTCTCCGGCGACCAGTCCGGCGTCGTCACGAATTCGACGACGCCGACGCGCTGGATGGCCTGGACGGCCTGGACGGCGAGGAAGAACCCGACCATGCCCATGATCACGAGCACGATGAGGCCGCCGCTGCGCGCGACGCCGCGGAAGGCGAGGTCAGCGGGCTCGAAGACGTGCCGTACGCGCCGCGCGCGCGCCGACGCTGTGCCTTCCTCCGGGTAGTCGGGTCGCCACGTCCTGCCCCCCCGGGTCGTGGCCGTCATGAGGGCCCTCCCGCCCGGCGCCGACGGGCGAGCACGGGGGCGACGACGCCCGCGAGCACGGCACCGACGAGGCCGACGACGAGCCCGAACTGGGGGAACCCGACAGCGTCGGCGGGCGTCACGCTCGCCTTCGGGATGGCGGATGCGGAGGGGGCGGGAGCGCCGCCTGGGGGCGTGGTCGTCGTGACCGGTGGCGGCACGACGCGTGTCGTCGGAACGACGGGCACGGCGCCCTCCGGTACAGCGCCGCCTCCCGTCTCCGGTGCGGGCGGCGACGACCCGTTCGCGACCGCCTGCAGCGCGGCGATCGCGCTCGCGGCCTGGCTCTCAAGGTCGTCCGTGAGCGGCGCGTATCCCGGCGGCAGCTCGCCCTGCGCGGCTCCCGGCGTCTGCCCGGTCGTCGTCATGTAGGCGAGCGCCTTCGCGTAGGCCGCGGCGTCCGCCTGCGCCAGGCCGTTGGTCGTCACGGCCGCGTATACGGGGAGCGTGAGCGGGTACGCGCCTCCTGCGTAGTCGGCGGTCGCGGCCGGGGTCGCGACGCCGTTCGCGCTCCCGAACTCGCTTGCCGCCTTCTGCAGCGAGGCCGAGTCGGCGCCCACGCAGTGCTGACCCGTCGCGTCCGCGGTGGAGCAGAGAAGCGCGGTCGGCAGCTGGAAGCGCGCGGCGTCGGCTGTGTCGGTGACGCCCATGACGTCCCGGCGGCCGACGAGCTGCGGGTTGCCGTTCGACTTGAACACTCCCGGGTAGGGCACGCACGTCAGGTCCGAGCCGCCGTTGTCCGGGGACGGGCACCAGGTGGTCGCCGACGGGTAGATCGCCCGGAAGACCATGGACGCGACGTTCGCGAGCGCGTTCATACGCTGGTGCAGGTCTCCGAGGGTCAGCGGCAGCTGGACCAGCTTGCCCTGGCTGTTGACGATCCCAGGGCGCTCATACCAGCCGATCTGGGGGAACGCGGCGGAGTCGGGCGGGTACACGGGCGCGGTGTCGACGTAGCCGTCCGGTACGGCCGTGCCGTCGGGGTTGTCGGCGGACGGCGGGGCGACCTTCGCCGCCCACTGGGCGCGCAGCTCGCGTGCCTGGTCCGGGCACTCGGCGAACGTCGCGGTCGAGTAAAAGGGGTTGATGACCATGCCGTGGTCGTCCGGGCACCCGTCGAGGAAAGCCTTGGCGCCCGGGTCGGCGATGATCCAGTTCCACAGCGCGTCGACGGCATCCGAACGCGTGATGGTCGCCATGAGGTCGCCGCCGCTGGTGATGTCGCCGACGGGATTGTCAAGGTCGGGGTTCAACGCCCTGAACTCGGGGTCGTCGATGAGACGTTCGGGCTGCTCGCTCATCCACGGTGCCCTCTCGGGGATCTCGGTCCCTTCCACGTTGTCCGTCGCGGCCCTGTAGCTCTGCGTGAGGAGCTTGACGACGAGGCGCGCGTTGATCTTGATGCGGGTGATCGGCGACTTCGTCGTCATGTCGTCGATAGTGAACGCGAAGCTCACTCCCGTGAGCGCGACGGGCGTGTACACGGTCGTCGTGGGGTCGGCGCCGTCGACAGCCTCGCTCGTGAACGCGAAGTTCGAGCCGTTCGCGAGCCCCTCCCGCGCCTGTGCGTCGGCGATGACCGTGTAGCCGAGCGCGACCTTCTCCCGGTCGCACAGAGCGGGGATCCACGAGGCCATCGCGGTGGGCATGAGCTCGGAGCCCTGGCCGAGCGTGCGTGCGGCGTCACCGCCGCACACGCCCGCGACGGGCGCCATCGAGAGGCGCACTTGGAGCCGCTGGGCCCAGATGCTCGGCGAGAGCGGCAGCATGCCGCCGAGGGGGCTGTTGACACCGATGGTCTGCCGGTCATCGGGGTCCATCGGCACTGCGACGAGCCAGCACGAGGCGGTGCTCGGGGCGTCGGCGCGCAGGCCGCAGCCGAGGCCTGGGGACTCGGCGCCCGTCTGCACCTCGAAGAGGTACGATCCCCTGCCGCTCGTGTCGACGGGCGCGTAGGCGAGCTCGTTCGTCGACGCCCTCGAGAAGTAGGGGTTCGTGAATTCGCCGCCGGAGTCCCGCACGGGCACGGTCGTCCCGTCGATCGCCGTGAAGGGTGCCGCTTCGAGCCCCTTCCAGTCGCCGCCGTCGGCGAGGAGCGGATCGGGCGGGTCCTGGAGGAATAGACCCCCGTCCTGCTGGGCGGCGCTGTTCACCCGCGATACGCCCTCCTCGCAGCGCGCGGGGTCGGGACCGCCGCGTTCGGCGTCGTCGGCGGCTCCCCAGCATTCGAAGACGCGGAAGTAGCTGGGATCGTTCGGGTTGACCGTGCCGCCCGGGTCGACGCCGTCGAAGCGCACGCTCACGGCCTGGTTGACGAGGTTCGTCGTTTGGGAGACGGTGAGCGACATCTTGCCGAAGTGGCTCCGGTACGGGTCGCGGATGCCCGACGGGATGTCCGCGTACGTCTTGCCGCCAGTGTGCGGCACGACCTGGCTCCCGTCGCGCGGCACCATGTCCTCCGGCGGCGTCGCGCCGCCGTTGTCCCAGCGCACGGTGACCGTCGACTCCGTCGACGTGATCGCGCCCGACGGGCCCCACGTCGTGCTGACGCCCGGGTCGTTCGGGGCGGCCGCGCCCGAGACGGCGAGGGCCGCGAGGACGACGACGGCGATGCCGGCGGCGAGACGGGAGCTGAGGATCGGCGATCGGAGCGAGAGGCGCATGCGCGGTGGTTCCTCGGGTCGGCAGGGTCGGATCGGGAGCGGGATCGTGAGGTCCGTGCTTCCGGTCCCGCCGCGTCGCGGCGGGACCGGAAGCACCGCGATCAGGCGTCGGAGCGCTGTGCGTTCCGACGGCGGACGATGAACACCGTGCCGCCCGCGAGGACGCCCGCGATCGCCAGACCCATCCCGACGAGCCATGCGAGGCCGAGCGGCGTCGAGGCGGACCTGGCGACCCAGTCGGTCGCGAAGCTCACGGGAGTGTTCGATCCACCGGCCTCGACTCCCCCGCCCGAGCTCGCGATCGTGAACGCGACGGTCTTCGTCGTGCCGCTCGTCGCGCCCGTGAGCACGAGCTCGTGCGAGCCCGCCGGAACGCTGTCGGGCATGACGAAGGTGTAGAAGGCGGAGCCGTCGGCGAGCGCGGCGCCGTCCTCGAGAGTGATCGGGTCGGAGTGGATCTCCGCCTTGACGGTCTCGCCAGCCGCGAACGTGCCCGCGGGCGCCTCGACCCCGTACGTCTCGCCCTCGATCGCCTCGACGCCGTCCTTGAGCTCGAGGGGCAGCGCGAGCTGGCTCGACGGGGACTGCGACGGGTTGTAGGTGTCGTCGCCGGAGTACTTGGCGGAGAACGAGTAGGTCTGGCCGGGCGTGAGTCCGGTCACCTCAAACGCGGCCGTGCCCTTGTCGACGGGTGCCTCGCCCTTCTGCTCGCCGTCGGCGAAGAACTGCACGGTGCCCGTCGCATCCTCGGCGGGGCCGTTGTCGACGCCCACGACGGCGGCGAGGTCGACGCGCCCGATGCCGGTCGGCACGACGACGGCCGCGAGCTGCGTGTCGGTCTTGCCGGGCGGGGAGGCGATCGTCACGGTCGACGACGCCGGGGAGGTCGAGCCTGTGAAGGCCGTCGGGTCCGCGGGTGTGAAGGTGGCCGTGAAGGTGTGGTCACCGGGTGCCAGACCGGTGGCCGTGTACTGCGCGTGCCCGCTCGCGTCCACGGTGACGGGCGATCCCACATTCGTGCCGGCGTCCGCAAACTGCACGGTGCCCCCGGGCACGTCACTCCCGCTCGCGGCCGTCACGGTCGCCGTGAGGTCAGCGGCGGTCTGGTCGTTCGCCGAGAGGCTCGCCGTGATCGCGGTCGATGTCGCGACGGCGGCGGGCGGCGGCGGGTTCGTCCCCGTCGCGGCCGTGATCGTCCACCCGAGGTTCGCGTCCGTTGTGAGGGTGTCCCAGATCGCCGCGATGTGGCCCGTGGTGTCGGGGATGATGTTGAAGTTCTCGTCATAGCAGTACAGCCCGATGCTGTAGGTGTGGTTGGGCTGCAGGATCTGCGCGAGCGACTTCTGGTCCGTACCGGCATCGTCCATCTGCCAGGCCGAGGACTGGATGGGAACGGAAGCGGAGCCCACGACCGTACCGGCGCCCACGGTCCCCGTCCCCGTCGTGGGGTCGTAGGTGTAGGCGATACCTGTGGCGCTCACGGCGAGGTAGGGGGGGACTGGAATGAGCCCAAGACCGGCCACGGGAGGTGTCTCCTCGCCCACCTCGCTCACGAACGCCTCGACCACCGAAAACGGATGGGTGCCGTCGACGGCAGGGCACGTGAAGGCGGCGCTCCAGGCCATCTCCCTGCGGGCGCTGCTGCGATCGGAGCCGTAGTCGGAGGCCGGCCCGGAGCTCGGCGTCATCGTGATGGCCGGGGCGTCGTCTGCGGCGCTCGCCGCGGTGGTCGTCGCTGCCGTCATCCCCAACGCGAGGATCGTGGTGGCCACGGCGACGGCCGCGAGGGCCCTCCGGTGGCGCTGAACCTGGGTCATGTGCGGTGTTTCCCTTTCTCTGCAGAGGAGGCGCTTCGCCCCCGGCCCTTCCACGCGGGTCGTGCCGGGCGGCTGTGCACCGCCCGGCACGACCCCCCGTTCCCGGCCGCTGCCCGGAACGGTCGTGGGACTAGTTGGTGAACGTCGAGTACTTGCGCCCCGTCGTCGTGGTGCGGACGTAGGTCAGGTGGCCGAAGCCGAAGTCCTGCACCACGAAGTGCCCCGTGCTCCGCAACGCGTCCGGCAGCGTCACGTTCACGAGCGTGAACAGCGCCGTGTTGCCGGACACGTCCGCGGACGTGATGACCGCGTACACGTCGCGGTCGAACACGCCCACGGGACCGCCGGTCGGCGCCGCGCTGAGCGAGCCGTACAGCGCGCCGGGCGTGAGCGACGGCGCCGTGCCCGACACGGGCGCCTGGCTGTTGACCGACTTGATCTGCACGCCCGTCGTGCCCGTGAAGGTCGACGCGACGACACCGTTCTGCTGGGCGATCCACTGGGCCGCCGAGAACGGCACGATGTCGCCGTTCGCGGTGAGCTCATTCGCGTGGTTCTCCTGCAGCGTGTTCGCGCCAGAGCCGGGTATGCTCGAGGTCGTGCTCACGCAGCCGCCCGGCGCGCTCAGACCGATCGCGCCGAGGAAGAACTGGCGCGTGCCAGAGCTCGACTGCGGGAGCTTCGGGTTGAGCGAGACCCCGCTGACCGTGGGGTGCCCGGAGACGATCGTCACGCCCGCGGCCGGGTCGGCCGTGCAGTTGAAGATCGCGGTGAGCTGCGCGGTCGTGAAGTTGCTGATCGTCGAGACGCCCTTCGTCGCGACGGCGACCGCGTCCCGCGCGATCGGGATGTAGGTCAGGTCGGAGCCGGAGGCACTCGGGCGCGAGTGCGCCGAGTCGGGCCCGCTCGACGAGCGCGCGATGTCCACCTGGTTCGCGATGTTCACCAGACCGCTCGGGTCGGCGACCGATGCGTACGTGTTCGGCGCGTGCTTCGACGCGCTGAGGGCGAGCACGCCCGCCCCCGAACCGCTCGGACGGTTGAAGAACGGGCCGCCGACCTTCGTGCGGATCGTCGTCGTCGCGCTCACGCCCGGCTCGAACGCGTCCCACGACGCGAGCGAGCTGGTCGACTGTCCCACGGTGGTGGTGCCGACGGTGTAGCCGTTCGCGTAGCCGTCGAACAGGTCCTGGATCGTGTCCGAGCCGAGGGCCACGTAGGTCGACGGCGGGATCGGGTCGGCGTTGGCGCTCACACCGGCAAGCGCGGCAACGGCGGCTGCTCCGAAGGCGGCGCCAGCTAGCGCGACCCTCTTGAGCGAGAATTTCCGCTTCATTTGTTTCTCTCTCCATTCGGTGAGATGCCGAGCCTGGCTGTCAGGCACGGCGAGATGCCCGCGAACGCGCGCTCCGTCCCGAGGAGCACACGCCCTCCGCTTCTCCGGCGCGAGCGGCCGTAGGTGCGAAGCGGGAGCTGCAAGAGGAGGAGAATCGGCTTCTGATCAGCCAGAACGAGTGCCATCGCCATCCCCTCCCTGGGCCGCCGGAGAGAAGATCCCGACCGCCCACGTCGAGTATGAGATGGGGATGACGGGGCGTCTAGGAAACAATCGATGAACGATCAACATTGCGTTGAGGGCAGTACGGCGAACTCTTGGTGAAGTTCTGCGCGAGGGGGTATCCATTCGCGACGACGCGACATGAGGAGCGGGGGCGCGTCGCCGGGGGCGCCGCGGCCCGCCCAGGCGGGCGCCGCCGGGGCCCGCCCACCCGGGGGCCGCTGCTCCCGACGGGCGTCGGCCGGCAACGAAGCGGCGCTCGAGCGCCGCGCCCCCGACGGCGATCGCCACCGGCCGCAGAAAGACGGATGCCGGGCGGAGAGCCCGCCCGGCATCCGGCCCCGCACGGGGTCTATCGCTTGGTCGGCCTCTGCCGCGTGAGCGTGCCACGCCGCAGGAGTCGACGCCACAGGTTCTGCCACGCCTCGCGGCGGTCGCGGCGGCGATACATCTTCGCCACCTCCGCTCCGCCCTCGACGATGTGGTACATCTCGTGGATGCGATACGCGCCGAGCGTAGGCGGCAGCGGAGGCAGGATGCCGTACCAGGCGAGCAACACGCTCCGCCTCGTCCGCCACACCACCTGCCGCGCCGCCTTCCCGACCTCGAACCCGACGCGTTCGACCCCGGATTCCCTCTCCCCGCACATGACGAGTGCCCTTTCCGGTGATCGCACCGACGGTGCGAGCGCGGCGCCGTCCACGCCGCGTGATCACGAGTGTCGCGCGTCCGCGGGCATCTCCGGTAGACCCCGCTCGGCAAACGTTCGATGAATGGTCACCGTTGCGTTGAGGACGTGCAGACGAACTCCCCATGAAATGTCGGCGGTGGGGGTATCGGTTCGGCGCGCGTCGAACGCGCAGGGGGCCGGCCGCTCGCGGCTCAGCGCGAGTGGGTCTCCGAGAGCCCGAGGCTCCCGCAGAACCGCGCGTCCGTGAGGGTGCCCTGCGCCAGCGCGTGCGTCGACGGGAACACCGCGATCGTCTGGTCGTTCCGCAGACACGCGACGAGCGGCGGCACCGCGGCCGACGACGCCGCATCGGACGACGCGGCGCCCGGCGCCGCGGCGGCGGGCGACGTCGCGGCGGGCGATCCGGTGCGCGCGTCCGCACTCCCGCCGGTGTGCGCGCCGTTGCGCATGTCCGGGCCGGCGGTCGTGTCCGCGTCGGCGCTCGCGGTCGTGTCCGTGCCGGCGCCCGTGTCCGTGCCGGCGCTGGCGCCCGTGTCCGCGTCCGTGCCGGCGCTGTCGCGTGTGTCGACGTCCGCGCCGTCGCTCGCGCCGGTGCCGGTGCCGGTGCTCACATCGTCGGTCGTGCCCCCGCGTGCGCCGCTCGTCGTGGTCCGGTCCCCCGCGTGCGAGGAGAGGATGCCCTGCTGCCAGAAGAACGTGCACATGTCGACCGCGTTCGACACGGGGGTCGCGACGTCCGACGAGGCGTCGAGCTCGCCGTGCGCGACCGGCGACGAGACGCTCGCGGCCTCGTAGCACCACACCTGCCGCTGCTGCACGTCGTCGGGTGCGAGCACGACCGCAGCGATCGAGCCCGACAGTGCGCCCGCCAGCAGCAGACCCCCGCCGCCGAACAGCAGCAGCCTCGACCTCCTCCGACGCCGCTCGATGTAGCGCAGCAGGAAGTCGCGCATCGCCTCCCGCCGTGCGTCCTCGAGGCCGCTCGACGCGGTCGGCCCGTCGAGCACGCTCGACGCGGTCGGATCGTCCGTACTGCCGTCGGGAGCGCTCACACCGCCCCCAGGAAGTGCTCGCGCAAGCGCATGCGGAGCCGATGGGCGCGCTTCTTCACGGAGGGCAACGAGATCCCGAGCAGCTGCGCGACCTCCGGATAGCTGAGCTCGCCGCGGAAGAGAGCCCAGTAGACCTTCTGGTCGAGCTCGGACATCGTCATCACCTCCTTCTCCATCTGCGACACGAGCACGCGGAGTTCCGCGTCCTCGAAGTCGTCGGCCTCGGACATCGTAACGATCGCGGCTATGGCCGCCGTCGACGCCGTGCCCCGCCGCGCCCGCCGCGACCGGTTCGCGAGCAGGTTGCGGGAGGTCGCGAGGAGCCACGGCGCCGCCGATCCCTCCACGATCCGGATGGAGCGGCGCTTGCGCCAGGCGATCTCGAACACCTCCTGCACGTGCTCCTGCGTCTCGTCGGCCGTGCCGAGCTCGTGCACGCCGTGCCGCCAGAGCGCGTCGACATGCCGCTCGTAGAAACGCTCGAAGGCCCGGAGATCCCCCCGGGCGAAAGCCGCGACGAGCTCAGCGTCGCCCGCCCCCTCGACCATCGCTCAGCACGGTACCCCACGTTCGCGGCGCGCGCACGTGCGGAGGCGGGTGGGGGCGCGGGAGCGCGAGTGCGAGCGGCTGCGGGAGCGCGAGCGGTCAGGCGGGAGCGGTCGGCGCCCGGCGGCTCCCGTCCGACGGTCCGTGGCTCCCGCTGGCCTGGACTCACCGGGCGCCGCTCGCGCGCCCGCCGTGGCCCCCGCTCATGCGGACTCACGGGGCGGCTCGCGCGCCGGCCCCCACCCAGCCGCTGCCCGCCGGCGTCGTGTCCGGCAGGCATCCCGGCCGTCGCGATCCCTTGTTTCTTGATGCGCCCTCCTTCGTTTTCCTGGTGCGTCCTCCTTCGTCCTCTTGACGCGTTCGTCTTCACGACGCGCCATCCTTCATCCTCTTGGCGCGCCGTCGTTCGTCCTCTTGGCGCGCCATCCTTCATCCTCTTGGCGCGCCGCCCCTCGTGTCTTGGCGCGATCTCCTTCGTCTTCTTGGCGCGCCGCTCTGCGTCCGAGCCTTCCCCTGCGCCACGAGTCCTCTTTTAATGTCGCAATCGCGCGAACGGATACCCCGCGTCACCGTGAGTTCGACGACTCGTCATCCTCGCTGCACACATGGCGAACGAGTGAACAGAAGGTGCGCACAATTCACCTGCTCGTCGCCTCCGCGATCCTGACGCTCTCCTCGGGCCGAGGCTTCACTGATCGCATGAGCGCACACTCCCTCCGCACGCCCGGCATCGCCGCGGGCGCCGCCACCCTTCTCGCGTTCGCGAGCCTCGCCCTCTCCCCGCTGTCCGCGTCCGCCGACGAGCTCTCGAGCTGGACGAACGCCGACACGGGCGCCGTCTACTACTACGACAGCTCGGAGGACCCGATCCAGGCACTCGCCGAGCTCACCGGAACGACCGTCATCGCCGAGCCGACCCCCTCCGGAGACGCCGCGCCCGGCAGCACGACCCGCGGCAGCAGAGCTCTCGGCAGCACAGCCCCCGGCAGCACGACCCCCAGCGGCACAGCCCGCGGTAGCACAGCCCGCGGCACCGCGAACGGCACGGCGCCCGGCAGCGCAGCCCCGGACACCACGGGCGACGCCGCCAGCGCGAGCAATTCGCCCCGCCCCGTGACGACCGACGGCACCCCCAGCCCCGACTCCTCGTTCGCCCTTGTCGTCGTCTACGACGGCACCAACTTCACGGGGGCGAGCAACGGCTACTTCACGACGGACGGCTCGATCTGCTCCGGCCAGATCTACGGCTACAGCTCGCTCGGAAGCTGGAACGATCGCATCGAGTCCCTCGAGACCTTCAACGGATGCGCCGCGACCCTCTACCTCAACATCAACTACGGGGGCTCGAGCTTCGGACCGGTCGGCGCCGCCAACACGCTCGGAAGCTTCAACAACCAGGCCTCGTCGATGCGGGTGCAGTAGCGACCCGCCGGCGCGAGCGCCGCACCCGGGCCGGCCGCAGCCCGGGCGACCACCGCAGCCGCCCGCACCGATGCGAAGTGGACCGCCGGCGTCCGTGACGGAGCCGTCGCCGCGACGGGCGGATCAACCGGTGGGGACGAGCAGCACCGCCTGCCCGTCACCGCCGACCGCGCGGACGACGCAGTCGTTCACGCGCCTCGCATCCGCCTCCGCGGCGTCGGCCCGCAGCACGATGAGCGAGACCGCGCCGGATGCCGCCGCACCCGTTCCTACGCCGTGCGCGACGTGGTCGACCGATGCGTCCGTCGCGCAGCGCTCCCACCGGTCGGTCGTGCCCGTCACCTCGACGGTCCACGAGTGGACGGCCGACGGCGTGAACCCCGGCACGGGCCGTGGTGCGCCCCCGCACCCCGCGACAAGCACCAGCACCGACAGCACCACGCCGACGGCACCCGCAGCGCTCGCGACACTTGCGGTTCCGCGGAGCACGGCAGCCGCCCCGCTCATCCCGCTCGCGACTCCCCGCAGCACAGCGCCCAAGAGTCTCGCCCGCAGCCCGCCCGCGAGTCTCGCCGAGAGCGCGCCCGCGGGTCTCCATGCCGCGGCTCCCGCGACCCATCCCCTCGCGCCGCCCGCGAGCCATCCCTTCCCGGCGCCCGCCGGCCTCCGCCTCCCGGCGCCCGCCGGCCTCCGCCTGACGGTGCTGGGGATCCGTCCGTCCACGTGCCGACGTCCTCTCTCCCCGAGCCCGCTCCCCCGCGCCCCTCATGCCAGCACGATGTCGCGCAAAAGACAACCGGCCTCCGCACGGTTGCGCCGGCGTGTCTGGCGTGCGCGCCCGTTATTCCGGTCGCGCACGCCAGACACGCCGGCGCGTGCCCCCAGGGGGAGGGGGGAGCGAGGGTCAGCGCTTGATGAAGGTGAGCGGCTCGTCGAGGAAGGGCGTCCACGCGGCGCGCTCGCGATCGCCGATCCGCCGCGGCCGCTGCGTCTTCGCGTCCACGAGCACGATCGTCGTCGCCGCTCGCGCGTACTCCACGAACGGCTCGACCCCGATGGGCGAGCACACGACGTAGCAGATCTCCAGGCTCGCGCCGCCGAGCCGTCCGAACCACATCTGGATGTCGAGCGGCTGGCGCGTGTACGGGATCGGCACGAGGTACTCGATCTCCTGGCGCGCCATGAACGAGAGCGTGTCGGCGCCGGGGCTCGAGTCGAGCACGGCGGTCGAGGACCCGACGGCGTCCTCATCCGTCACCTCGTCCGACGCCCAGAACGCCTGGATGCGCGCCTCCTCGAGCAGACGCAGCATCTCGACGTTGTTCACGTGACCGTACGCGTCGAGGTCGCTCCAGCGCAGGCGGATCGGGACGTGCAGCCGCGCCATCAGCTACGCGTCAGCTTGCGGTAGGCGCTGCGGTGCGGACGCGCGGCCTCCGGCCCGAGCCGCTCGACCTTGTTCTGCTCGTACGCCTCGAAGTTGCCCTCGAACCAGTACCACCGCGCCGGGTCCTCGTCCGTGCCCTCCCAGGCGAGGATGTGCGTCGCGATGCGGTCGAGGAACCAGCGATCGTGCGTGATGACGACCGCGCATCCCGGGAACTCGAGCAGCGCGTTCTCGAGACTGCCGAGCGTCTCGACGTCGAGGTCGTTCGTCGGCTCGTCGAGCAGGAGCAGGTTGCCGCCCTGCTTGAGGGTGAGGGCGAGGTTGAGACGGTTGCGCTCCCCCCCGGAGAGCACGCCCGCCTTCTTCTGCTGGTCCGGCCCCTTGAAGCCGAACTGGCTCACGTACGCACGCGAGGGGATCTCGGTCCTGCCGACCTGGATGATGTCGAGCCCGTCGGAGACGACCTCCCACAGCGTCTTGTTCGGATCGATGCCCGAGCGCGTCTGGTCGACGTAGGAGATCTGCACCGTCTCCCCGATCTTGAGCTCGCCGCCGTCGAGCGGCTCGAGACCCACGATCGTCTTGAAGAGCGTCGTCTTGCCGACGCCGTTCGGCCCGATCACGCCCACGATGCCGTTGCGCGGCAGCGTGAAGCTCAGGCCGTCGATGAGCGTGCGGCCGTCGTAGCCCTTCCGCAGGTCGGTCGCCTCGATGACGACCTGCCCGAGGCGCGGGCCGGGCGGGATCGTGATCTCCTCGAAGTCGAGCTTGCGCGTGCGCTCGGCCTCCGCCGCCATCTCCTCGTAGCGCGCCAGCCGGGCCTTCGACTTGGCCTGGCGTCCCCGGGAGTTGCTGCGCACCCAGTCGAGCTCGTCGGCGAGACGCTTGGCGAGCTTCGCATCCTTGCGCCCCTGCACCTGGAGCCGCTCGGCCTTCTTCTCCAGATAGGTGGAGTAGTTGCCCTCGTAGCCGATGAGCCGCCCGCGGTCGACCTCGGCGATCCACTGCGCGACGTTGTCGAGGAAGTACCGATCG
>JAATFA010000041.1 GCA_015655445.1 Actinomycetales bacterium
CGGCCGCGACGGAGGACCGGCGACGGATGACGACCGGTACGTCGAGATCTGGAACCTCGTCTTCATGCAGTTCCTGCGCGGTGAGGGCTCGGGCAAGAGCTTCGAGATCCTCGGCGAGCTGCCCAAGAAGAACATCGACACGGGAATGGGCATGGAGCGCGTCGCCTTCCTGACTCAGGGCGTCGAGAACATGTACGAGATCGACCAGGTGCGCCCCGTGCTCGACATGGCGAGCGCCCTCTCCGGCCGCCGGTACGGGACCGCGCACGAGGACGACGTGCGCATGCGCATCGTCGCCGACCACGTGCGCTCCTCGCTCATGCTCATGACCGACGGCGTGACGCCCTCCAACGAGGGCCGCGGCTACATCCTGCGCCGCCTGCTGCGCCGCAGCATCCGCGCGATGCGCCTGCTCGGCGTCGACGCGCCCACGTTCGCCGAGCTCTTCGCGGTCTCGCGTGACGCGATGAGCCCGCAGTATCCGGAGGTCGCCACGGAGTGGGAGCGCATCGAGCGCCTCGCGCTCGGCGAGGAGGAGACCTTCCTGCGCACGCTCGCGAGCGGCACGGCGATCCTCGACGTCGCCGTCGAGCGCACGCGCGAGTCCGGCGCGGATCGCGTGCCCGGCGACGTCGCGTTCCAGCTGCACGACACGTTCGGCTTCCCCATCGACCTCACGGTCGAGATGGCGGAGGAGGCCGGCCTGAGCGTGGACCGCGAGGCGTTCGACCGCCTCATGGCCGAGCAGCGTGCGCGCGCGAAGGCGGACGCGAAGTCCAAGAAGTCGGCACGCGCGGACCTCTCGGTGTACAGCGAGTTCCGGCGGCACGGGGAGACCGTCTTCACGGGCTACGACATGCTCGAGACCGACACGACCGTGCTCGGCCTGCTCGTCGACGGCGCGCCCGTGCAGCGCGCGGGCGAAGGGCAGATCGTCGAGGTCATCCTCGCGGAGACGGCCCTCTATGCCGAGTCTGGTGGCCAGGAGGCCGACCAGGGCCGCATCCTCGGCTCCGGGTTCGAGCTCGAGGTGCTCGACGTGCAGCGCCCGGTCAAGGGGCTCGTGAGCCACACCGTGCAGGTGTCGCACGGGGAGGTCGGCGTGGGCGCGGCGGCGCGCACGGTCGTCGACCCCGTCTGGCGGCACGCGGCGGCCCAGGCGCACTCCGCGACGCACCTCGTGCACGCCGCGCTGCGCCAGACGCTCGGGCCCGAGGCGCACCAGTCCGGCTCCTACAACAGGGCCGGCTACCTGCGCCTCGACTTCAGCTGGAACCAGCCGCTCTCGCGCGAGACGCGCACCGAGATCGAGGACATCGCGAACACCGCGGTGCGCGACAACCTCGAGGTCGTCACGCGCATCCTGCCGCTCGAGGAGGCGCGCAGGCAGGGCGCGATGGCCCTCTTCGGCGAGAAGTACGGCGACACGGTGCGCATGGTCGACATCGGCGGCCCGTGGTCGCGCGAGCTGTGCGCGGGCACGCACGTCGCGCGGTCGTCGGAGGTCGGCATCGTCAACCTCGTGAGCGAGTCGTCGGTCGGCTCGTCCAACCGTCGCGTCGAGGCGCTCGTCGGCCTCGACGCCCTGCGCGACCTGCGCGCCGAGCGCGCGATCGTCGCCGAGCTCACGGCGTCGCTGCGCACGCCGCGCGACCAGCTCGCCGAACGCGTCGCGGACCTCGTCGCCCAGCTGCGCTCCGCCGAGCGGACGATCGCCCAGTACGAGGCCCAGGCGCTCTCCGGACGCGTGCCCGCCCTCGTGGCCGCGGCCGCTCCCGTCGGCGCCTACACCGCGGTCGTGGAGCACGTCGGCCGCCTCGCCTCCGCCGACGACCTGCGCACGCTCGCGACCTCGGTGCGCGAGCGCCTCGGCGCGAGCCCGGCGGTCGTCGTGCTCGCCGCGGAGATCGGCGGCAAGCCCGCGGTCGTCGCGGCGACCTCGCCCGAGGCGCGGCGGGCCGGCGCGCGGGCGGGCGCGCTCGTGCGCGCCGCCGCGCGCGTGCTCGGCGGCGGGGGCGGCGGACGCGACGACTTCGCGCAGGGCGGCGGCACGGACGCGACCGCGATCCCGGCCGCCCTCGAGACCGTCTCCGCCGAGCTCGCGCGGCCCGCGGGATGAGGCCGGGCGTCCGTCTCGGCGTGGACGTGGGACGCGCGCGGGTCGGGGTCGCCTCGTGCGACCGCGAGGGGCTGCTCGCGACCCCCGTCCGCACGCTCGCGCGCGACGCGGACGTCGTCGCCGAGATCGCGCGCCTCGCGGACGAGCACGGCGCCGTCGAGGTCGTCGTCGGGCTGCCGCTCTCGCTCTCCGGGGCCGACACGGCCTCGACGGACGACGCGCGCACGGTCGCGGCGCAGGTCGCCCGGGCTGTCTCCGTGCCCGTGCGGCTCGTCGACGAGCGCCTCTCGACCGTCTCGGCGCAGCGCGCGCTCACGGCGACCGGGCGTTCCACGCGCTCCTCGCGGAGCGTGGTCGACCAGGTGGCCGCTGTTATCATTCTGCAGCACGCCCTCGACGCCGAGCGGGCGGCGGGATCGGCGCCCGGCGTCGTGATCCACCTCGACGAAGGGCCCGCGCACGCCCGTGGCTGACGAACCGAACTCGGACGAGGTCTTCACGCCCGGCTCCCCGCCGTCGCGCGAGCCGGAGCGGTCGCGCCGTGCGGCACAGGCCGCGCAGCCGGCCTCCCGTCGCGCGGCGCGCGCGATGCGCGAGGAGGGCCGCGGCGCCCCGCTGCGTCGGCCGCCGCGCGGGCGTCCGCGCTATCCGGACGACCGGCCGCGCCGACGGCGACGCCTCCGCGGCTGGATCGTCGGCGTCCTCGTCGTGCTCATCGTGCTCGGCGCGGGCGGAGGCGCCGTGTGGGGGCTCTTCGGCGACCGCATCGTCTCGGCGTTCGCCTCCGACACGGGCGACTACTCGGGGACGGGCGACGGCACGAAGGTCACGGTCGTCATCCGCAGCGGCGACATCGGCTCGGACGTCGCGCACGCCCTCGCCGACCACGACGTCACGAAGTCGTACGACGTCTTCTACAAGCTCCTGCTCGCCCACCCCGACGTGCAGTTCGAGCCCGGCAGCTACCGGCTCGAGAAGCACATGAGCGCGAAGGCCGCCCTCGCGGCCCTGCGGGATCCCGACAACCGCGTGACGGCGCGCGTCGTGCTGCCCGAGGGCATCGCGGCGCCCGAGGCGCTCAAGCGCATCAGCGCCGCGACGGGCATCAAGCTCGCCGACCTGCAGTCCGCCGCCGCGGACTACGCCTCCCTCGGCGTGCCCGCGCAGGCGCCGAGCATCGAGGGGTTCCTCTTCCCCGCGACGTACACGTTCGACCCGGGAACGAGCGCGCACGACATCCTGCAGCAGATGGTGTCGCTCATGCTCCAGAAGCTCGACGCGGCGGGCGTCGCGCCGGAGGACCGCCTGCACGTCGTGACGATGGCCTCGATCGTCCAGCGCGAGTCGGGCCCGAACACGGACGACATGTACAAGATCGCGCGCGTGTTCTACAACCGCCTCGCGGACGCGAGCTTCCCGTACCTGCAGTCGGACGCGACGGTCGCCTATGGCACGGGCCACACGGACCGCGTCTCCACGACGCAGGCGGAGCGCGACGACCGGTCGAACCCGTACAACACCTACGCGAACCCCGGCTACCCGGTCGGCCCGATCGGGATGCCCGGCGCGACGGCGCTCGACGCGGCCATCCATCCCGCGGACGGCAGCTGGATGTACTTCACGGTCGTCAACCTCAAGACGGGGGAGACGGTCTTCTCGACGACGCTCGCCGAGCACGAGAAGGCGGTCGCGCAGCTCGACGCGTGGTGCAAGGAGAGCGACGAGAACCGTGCCTACTGCACGTGACGGGGCGCGCCGGCGCCTCGCGGTGCTCGGCGCTCCCATCGCCCACTCCCGCTCGCCCGAGCTTCACCTCGCGGCCTACGCCGTGCTCGGACTCGACTGGGACTACGCGCGCGTCGAGGTCGACACGTCGCGCCTGCCCGCGTTCCTCGACTCGCTCGACGCGAGCTGGCGCGGCCTCTCGCTCACGATGCCGCTCAAGCGCGACGTCGTCCCCCTGCTCGACGTCGTCGACCCGCTCGTGCGCTCGACGGGCGTCGCGAACACGGTCGTCATGACGGAGGCGGGCCGGCGAGGGGCGAACACGGACGTCCACGGCGTCGTCGCCGCCCTCGCCGACCATGGGATCGTGCACGTCGAGCGGGCGTGCATCCTCGGATCGGGTGCGACGGCCGTCTCGGCGCTCGTCGCGATCGCACGGCTCGGGGCGACCGTGGTCGCCGTCGCCGCGCGCGAGCCCGCGCGCGCCGCGAGCCTCGTGCGGCTCGGGAGCGAGCTCGGCGTCGAGGTGACCCTGCAGCGCCTCGCCGCGGACTCGGTCGGCGCGGGCGCGGACCTCGTCGTGAGCACCCTGCCCGGCCCCGCGGCGCACGAGGTCGCCGCGTCGATCCGGCCGGACACGGCCGCGGCCCTCTTCGACGTCGCCTACGACCCGTGGCCGAGCCCGCTCGCCTCGCGCTGGCAGGCGGCGGGCGGACCCGTCGTCACGGGACTCGAGCTCCTGCTGCATCAGGCCGTCGGACAGGTGCGCCTCTTCGTCGGCGAGGACGACGCGCGACCGCTCCCGGACGAGCCGGCCGTCGTCGCCGCCATGCGCGCGGCCGTCGGCCTCTGACAGTCCGGGCGAGCACGACGCCTATGGAAGGATGGAGATCATGCTGCGCTGGTTGACCGCCGGGGAGTCGCACGGCCCCGAGCTCGTGGCGATCCTCGAGGGGCTGCCCGCGGGCGTGCGCATCGAGGCCGCCGGCATCTCGGGCGACCTCGCGCGGCGCCGCCTCGGCTACGGACGCGGATCGCGCATGGGTTTCGAGGCGGACCAGCTCACCATCAGCGCGGGCGTGCGGCACGGCTACAGCCTCGGGAGCCCCATCGCCCTGCGCGTCGGCAACACCGAGTGGCCCAAGTGGGTCGACGTCATGAGCCCCGAGCCCGTCGACCCGGAGCGCCTCCAGGGCGGCCGGGCGGCCCCGCTCACACGACCGCGGCCGGGACACGCCGACCTCGTCGGCATGCAGAAGTACGGGTTCGAGGAGGCACGCCCCGTGCTCGAGCGCGCGAGCGCGCGCGAGACCGCCGCGCGCGTCGCGCTCGGCGCCGTCGCGAAGGCGTTCCTCGCCGAGCTCGGCGTGCGCTTCGTGAGCCACACGCTCTCGATCGGTCCCGTGCGCGTGCCCGAGGACGCTCCGCACCCGACGCCCGACGACGTCGATCGGCTCGACGCAGATCCGCTGCGCTGCTTCCATCCGGAGACGTCGGAGCGCATGGTCGCCGAGGTGGACGCCGCGCACCGCGACGGCGACACGCTCGGCGGGGTCGTCGAGGTGCTCGGCTACGGCCTGCCGCCCGGCCTCGGCTCGCACGTGCAGTGGGACCGGCGGCTCGACGCCCAGCTCGCGGGAGCCCTCATGTCGATCCAGGCGATCAAGGGCGTCGAAGTCGGCGACGGCTTCCTCACGACGACGCGGCGCGGGTCCCAGGCGCACGACGAGCTCGTCATGGACGGCTCCGCGATAGCGCGCGCGAGCGATCGCGCGGGCGGCACGGAGGGCGGCATGAGCACGGGGACCGTCTTGCGCGTGCGCGCGGGCATGAAGCCCATCGCGACCGTGCCGCACGCGCTGCGCACGGTCGACGTCGCGACGGGCGCGCCCGCGCCCGCGCACCACCAGCGCTCGGACGTGTGCGCGGTGCCCGCGGCGGGCGTCGTCGCGGAGGCCATGGTCGCCCTCGTCGTCGCGTCCGCCGTGCTCGAGAAGTTCGGCGGCGACTCGGTCGCCGAGACGCGCCGCAACCTCGAGGGCTACCTCGCGGCGATCCCCGAGCCCCTGCGCACGAGCGGGAGCGGATCGCCCTCGTGACCGGCCGGCCGCTCGCCGTGCTCATCGGCGCGCCGGGCTCGGGCAAGACGCGCGTGGGCAAGCGCCTCGCGAAGCTCCTCGAGGTGCCGTTCGTCGACACGGACGCGCGCATCGCCGAGCGCGCGGGGCCCATCCCCGAGATCTTCCGCGAGCACGGCGAGGAGCACTTCCGCCGCCTCGAGCGCGAGGCCGTCGTCGAGGCGCTCGGCGAGGACGCGGTCGTCTCCCTCGGCGGCGGGTCCGTGCTCGATCCCGCGACGCGCGCGGACCTCGCCGAGCTGCCCGTCGTGCTCCTCACAGTGAGCGAGGGCGCCGTCGCCGAGCGCATCGCCGACGGCCGCCGGCCGCTCCTCGCGGGCGGGATCGAGGCGTGGCGCGCCCTCGTCGCCGCGCGCCGCCCGATCTACGAGTCCCTCGCGCGCCGCACATGGGACACCTCGCATCGGCCGATGGGGACGATCGCGCGGGAGATCGCCGACTGGATCCGAGAGGAGACGACGTGGACGAGACCGTGATCTGCGTCTCGGGCGCATCGCCCTACGACGTGCACGTGGGCCGCGGCGTGATCGCGCGTGCCGGCGAGGCGCTCGGCGCGGGCGTCGCGAAGGTGCTCGTCGTGCATCCGCCGACGCTCGCCGGGCGCGCGGAGGCCCTGCGCGAGCAGCTCTCCGACCGCCTCGAGGTCCTCCTCGCCGAGGTCCCGGACGCGGAGGCCGCCAAGCGCGTCGAGGTCGCGGCCTTCTGCTGGCAGATCATGGGGCAGACGGACTTCACGCGCACGGACGCCGTCATCGGCCTCGGCGGCGGCGCGACGACGGACCTCGCGGGCTTCGTCGCCGCGACCTGGCTGCGCGGCGTGCGCGTCGTGCAGATCCCCACGACCGTGCTCGGCATGGTCGACGCGGCGGTCGGGGGCAAGACGGGCATCAACACCGCGGAGGGCAAGAACCTCGTCGGCGCGTTCCACGCGCCCGCGGCCGTCCTCGCCGACCTCGACGTGCTCGAGGGGCTGCCGCGCACCGAGGTCGTCGCCGGCTACGCCGAGGTCGTCAAGGCGGGCTTCATCGCCGAGCCGGAGATCCTCGAGATCGTCGAGGCGGATCCGGACCGCGCGGTCGACCCGTCGACGGACGAGTTCCGTCGCGCGATCGAGCTCGCGATCGCCATGAAGGCGCGCGTCGTGGGGGAGGACTTCACCGAGCGCGGCCTGCGGGAGGTGCTCAACTACGGGCACACGCTCGGCCACGCGATCGAGCACGCGGAGCGCTATCGCTGGCGGCACGGTGCGGCCGTCTCGATCGGCATGGTGTTCGCGGCCGAGCTCTCGCGCCTCACGCGCTCGCTCTCGGACGCGGTCGTCGACCGGCACCGCACGATCCTCACCTCCCTGGGCCTGCCCGTCTCCTACCCGCTCGGGCGCTGGGACACCCTCCTCGCGACGATGCGCCGCGACAAGAAGGCGCGCGCGGGCATGCTGCGCTTCATCGTGCTCGACGACATCGCGCGTCCGGCCGTGCTCAACGGCCCCGAGGACCACGTGCTGTTCACGGCCTATCAGGCGGTCGGCGAGTAGGAGCCCTCCCGGCGCTCGGCTCCGGGCCGTCCGCGGGCGCGACCCCGTCCGCGGACGGAGCCTCTCGGTAGGCTGGCATGATGACCCGCGTGCTCGTGCTCAACGGACCCAACCTCGGACGACTCGGCAGCCGCGAGCCGGACGTCTACGGCCACCAGGACCTCCCCGCGCTGCGCGCCCTGCTCGAGGCCGAGGCGGCCGCTGGGCTCGAGATCGACCTGCGTCAGACGGACGACGAGGGCGAGCTCATCGGATGGCTGCACGAGGCCGTGGACACCGGCAGCCCCGTCATCCTCAACCCCGCCGCGTTCACGCACTACAGCTACGCCCTGCGCGACGCGGCCGCGCTCGTCACGACCGCGGGCGGCACGCTCGTCGAGGTGCACATCTCGAATCCGCACGCGCGCGAGGAGTTCCGGCACACGAGCGTCATCTCGGGCGTCGCCTCGGGCGTCGTCGCGGGCTTCGGCTTCGACTCGTACGTGCTCGCGCTCGCCTCGATCGGCCGGAGGCTCGCGGCCTGACGACACTCGCTACACTCGTTCGGGCGCACTCGCGCCCTCAGCTCCTCCCGGAACGGATCCCTCGCGCATGGCCACGACCAACGACATCAAGAACGGAAGCGTCCTCTCCATCGACGGGCAGCTCTGGAACGTCATCGAGTTCCAGCACGTCAAGCCCGGCAAGGGCGGCGCGTTCGTGCGCACGAAGATCAAGAACGTCGTGAGCGGCAAGGTCGTCGACCGCACGTTCAACGCGGGCGCGAAGATCGACTTCGCGAACGTCGACCGCCGCGAGTTCCAGTACCTCTACCGCGACGGCTCGGGCTTCGTCTTCATGGACACGAGCGACTACGACCAGATCACGGTTCCCGAGGAGGTCGTCGGCGACGCCGCGAACTTCCTGCTCGAGAACCAGAACGTCACGATCGCCCTCAACGACGGCGTGCCGCTCTACGTCGAGCTCCCGGCCTCGGTCGTGCTCGAGATCACCTACACGGAGCCCGGGCTGCAGGGCGACCGCTCGACGGGCGGCACGAAGCCCGCGACCGTCGAGACGGGCTACCAGATCCAGGTGCCGCTCTTCCTCGAGACGGGCACGAAGGTCAAGGTCGACACGCGCTCGGGCGACTACCTCGGCCGCGTCAACGACTGACCCGTGAGCGCGAGGTCCAAGGCGCGCAAGCGCGCGCTCGACGTGCTCTACGGCGCCGACGTGCGCGGCGAGCCCCTCGCCGACGCGCTCGCGACGGAGGAGGCGCGGTCGGCGAGCCAGCCGCAGCGCGCGTCGTCGTGGGACTACGCGCGCACGATCGTCGAGGGCGTGCTCGAGCACGGCGCCCGCATCGACGAGGTGATCGACCGCTACTCCGAGCGCTGGCCGCTCGCGCGCATGCCCGCGGTCGACCGCGCGATCCTGCGGATCGGCGTGTGGGAGCTGCTCTACAACCCCGACGTGCCCCAAGGCGTCGCGATCGCGGAGGCGGTCGAGTTCGCGACCGTGCTGAGCACGGAGGACTCCGCGGGGTTCGTCAACGGCCTGCTCGGGCGCATCGCTCGCGACGAGGCGCGCACGGCGTCCTGACCGGCACGGCGTCCCGAGCCTCAGGACCTCGCCCCGACGTGCCCCTGACTCAGCCGGCGTCGTGGCGCGGGGCGCTCTCGCCCGGCAGCGGCAGGCACGCGAGACGCTCGAGCGCGGGCAGGCTCGCGCGCAGCGCCTCCCGCTGCCCCTCATCGAGCTCGGCCAGGAGCGAGGCGAGGATCGCGGCCCGCTCCGAGCGCGCGCGCAGCACGAGGTCCTCGCCGAGCGGCGTCACCGCGACGAGCACGGAGCGTCCGTCGCTGGGGTCCGCGCGCCGCACGACGAGCCCGCGCGACTCGAGCTCGGCGACCGTGCGCGTCATGGAGGGGGCGGAGACGACCTCCCGCGCCGCGAGGTCCCCCAGGCGCAGCGGGCCCGCGCGCAGGATCGTCGCGAGGGCGGAGAGGTGGCCGTGGCCGAGCGCGCGCCCCGCGGCGAGCATGCGGCGGTTCACGCGGCCGATGAGCAGCGCGAGCTCGCCCGCGAGAGCGCGGGCGGCGTCGTCCTCCGCCGTGCGCTCGGCCCCGGGCCCGCCGCCCTCCGGTGCGCCGGACGGCGGCTCGCCCGCGTCGGGGAGGGTCGTCACCGCTCGCTCGCGACGGGCACGGGATTCGTGCGCGTGTCGACGTGCACGTACTTGCGGCCGCGCACGAGCGAGGCGATCGCCGCGATGATCGACATGACGGCGGCGGCGACGAACACGACGACGAGACCGTCGTGGAAGGCCCCCGAGATGAGCTGCGGGAAGAAGTGCTTGCCCGTGAGCACGTCGAGGTCGGCCGGCGAGAGCTGGTGCAGCACTCCCGTGGGCTCGAGCATCGTGCGGATCGGGTTGTAGCCGAGGAACGCCGCGAAGAGGCTCCCCACGGGCGGCGTCTGGGCGATCGCGTTCGCGGCGTCGTTCGGCACGCCGTGCGCCACGAGCCCGGAGTGGAGCGCCGAGGGGAGCCCCGTGGAGAGCCCCGCGATCATGAGCGAGAAGAAGATGCCGATCGAGAGCGACGTGCCCGCGTTGAGCATCGTGCCGGCCATGCCGGATGCCGCGCCGCGCTGGTTCGCCGGCACGCTGTTCATGATCGCCGTGCGGTTGGGCGCGCTGAACATGCCCGAGCCGATGCCGTTGAGGAACGTGATGAGGGCGAACACCCCGTAGTTGAAGTTCACGGGGATGAGCAGGAGCGCGACGAAGGTCGCCGCGACGAGCAGCAGGCCGCCCGTCGCGAACGCGCGCGCGCCGAAGCGGTCGGAGAGGTAGCCGGAGATGGGCCCCGCGACGAGGAAGCCGATCGTCACGGGCAGCAGGTAGATGCCCGCCCAGAACGGCGTCTCCTCGTAGCTGTAGCCGTGCAGGGGGAGCCAGATGCCCTGCAGCCAGATGATGAGCATGAACTGCAGGCCGCCGCGCCCGATCGAGGCGAGCAGGCCGGCGAGGTTCGCGGTCGCGAACGCGCGGATGCGGAAGAGGCTCATCGTGAACATGGGCTCCCTGGTGCGGATCTCGATGAGCACGAAGACGACGAGGAGCGCGATCCCTCCGACGATGCCGCCGATCACCCACGGGTTGCCCCAGCCGGTCGCGGATCCGCCGTAGGGCTGGATGCCGTACGTGATCGCCGCGAGGAGGGCCGTGAGGCCCACTCCGAAGGCGATGTTGCCGGGCCAGTCGATGGATCCCTTGCTGCGTCCGCCCACCTCGTGGAGCGACGCGTACGACCAGATCGTGCCGATGATGCCGACGGGCACGCTCACGATGAAGACCGCGCGCCAGTCGAGCGTCGAGAGCAGGCCACCCACGATGAGGCCGATGAAGCTCCCCGCGATCGCGGCGACCTGGTTGATGCCGAGGGCCATGCCGCGCTTGTTGGCGGGGAAGGCGTCGGTGAGGATCGCCGTCGAGTTGGCGAAGAGCATCGCCCCGCCGACGCCCTGCACGAGCCGCCAGCCGATGAGCCAGAGCGCGCCCGCGCCGCCCGTCGCCGGATCGAGCGAGAGCGCGATCGAGCCGATCGTGAAGATGACGAAGCCGATGTTGTAGATGCGCACGCGGCCGTAGATGTCGCCGAGGCGTCCGAAGCTCACGACGAGCACGGCCGAGACGAGCATGTAGCCCATGAGGATCCACAGCAGGTAGCTCACGTTCCCCGGCTCGAGGGGGTTGAGCTTGATCCCCGTGAAGATCGCGGGGAGGGAGATGATCACGATCGACGAGTTGATCGTCGCCATGAGCACCCCGAGCGTCGTGTTGCTCAGCGCCACCCACTTGTAGTGCGGGTGGTCGCGCGTGAAGAGGGCGGGACGGGACTTGACGGGACGGCTTGGCGTGGACACACCTGCTCCAGGACTGGGGTGATTGCTTACCGTCAACTAACTATACCGAGCGCGAGGAGCCCACCGCGCGCGACCGCGACGGATCAGAACCAGAAGTCGAGGTGCGGTGCGCGCGCGACGCGCAGGATGCCGTCGAGCGCGAGCGCGTCGCCCGGCCGGATCTCGCGCACGCGCCCCGCGGCCGCGAGGGTCGACGCGGGCACGCCGCCCAGGAGCAGGCTCCCGAGCGCGGAGACCGGCAGGGCGAGACCGGGGATCGAGGCGGGCAGCGCCGCCTCGCGCTCGACGCTCGCCGATCCGTCCTCCGCGACGGTCACGACGACGACGCCCGAGGCGAGGCCGAGCGCGTCGTCGACCTCGAGCGCGAAGCGCGCAGGTGCCGCATAGCGCCGGCTCGCGAGGGCCGCCTCGAGGTCGAGCACGCGCAGCCACAGGTGGTCGCGCTCGTCCGTCTTGTGCGCGGCGCGGACGTCGTCGAGCAGCCACGGCAGGCGCTCGTCGACCGGGCGCAGCGCCGCGCGGACCTCCGCGACGAGGTCGAGCTCGGCGAGGAAGCGCCACAGCGCGGCGTAGGCGTCGTCGGTCGCCGCGACGAGCTGGTCGAGGACGACCGTCGCCGGCAGCGGGTCCGCATCCGTGATCCGGTACACAGCGAAGCCCTGCGGCACGCCCGACTCGTCGTCCGCGCGCACCGCCCGCACGGCACGCGAGCGCTCCGACTCGGGCTCGACGAGTCCGAGCAGCCGGTCCCACCACAGCGGCCAGCGCTCGACCGCGCCGACCGTCGCGCGCCGGGCGCGCTCGGCGATCGCCGGTCCGTCCGCGCGCAGCGTGCGCGGGTCGACGAACGCGACGCGCGAGCGGGCGGCGGGACCCGCCCAGCGCGCCCGCGCGCGCTCGAGCGTCCACGAGGCGATGAACGCCGCGGGACCGAAGCCGTAGCGGCCGTAGATGGTCGCCTCGGTCACCGTGAGCATCGCGAACGGGAGCCCGCACGCGGCGGCCGTCCGCAGCTCGGCCTCGAGGAGGGCGCGCGCGATGCCGCGCCGCCGGTGGGTCGGCGCCACCGTCACCGACGAGATCGCCCACGCCGCGACCGCGCGCTCGCCCGGCACGGTGAGCTCGAGGGGGAAGGAGCCCACGGTCGCGACGGGGACGAGCGGATCGGGCCCGGAGGGGTCCCACACCCCCGTCGTGCGGCGGAAGGCGAGGCCCTCGAGGTCCGCCGCGAGGCTCGCGGCCGTGGGCGCGACGTCGTGGAACCCGCGCGCCTCGGCGGCGATCCACGCGGCGCGCTCCTCGACCGTCGTGGCGAGGGCGAGGCGCAGCCCGCCCTCGGCGAGGCGGCGGGCGGAGCGGTCGTCGATGGGGACGTCGAGGTGCGAGAGGGGCATCGCCCGAGCCTACCGAGCGCGTGCGCCCGCGGGGCGGCGGATGCGCCGCCGCGAGCGCCGCGGCGTGTATCGTGGCCAGGAGGACATCCTTTAAGGCCGCCCAGAGAGACGGGGAAGGAGGTCAGATGCCTCGCGTCGTGCTGCAGAAGCCGGACATCGCGCGTGCTCTGACGCGCATCTCGCACGAGATCCTCGAGAGCCACCGCGGCGCGGACGGCCTCGTCGTACTCGGCATCCCCACCCGCGGCGTCGTCCTCGGGGAGCGGCTCGCGTCCCTCGTGAGCACGCACTCGGGCGTCCCGGTCCCCGCGGGATCCCTCGACGTCACGATGTACCGCGACGACCTGCGCCGCTCCTCGACGCGGCAGCCGGCGCCCACGCGCATCCCCGACGGCGGCATCGACGGCCGCACGGTCGTGCTCGTCGACGACGTGCTCTTCTCCGGCCGCACGATCCGCGCCGCGCTCGACGCGCTCGCCGATCTCGGCCGCCCGCGCGCCGTGCGCCTCGCGGTGCTCGTCGACCGCGGCCACCGCGAGCTCCCGATCCGTCCCGACTTCGTCGGCAAGAACCTGCCCTCCGCCCTGAGCGAGCGCATCTACGTGCGGCTCGAGGAGGTCGACGGCGTCGAGGAGGTGACGATCGAGGGATGAGACACCTGCTCTCCACGCGCGATCTCGACCACGACACGGCCGTGGGCGTGCTCGACGTCGCCGAGGACATGGCCGAGGTCGCCGGGCGCGAGGTCCCCAAGCTGCCGACCCTGCGCGGCCGCACGGTCGTCAACCTCTTCTTCGAGGACTCGACGCGCACGCGCATCTCGTTCGAGGCGGCCGCGAAGCGGCTCTCCGCCGACGTCATCAACTTCTCCGCCAAGGGATCGAGCGTCTCGAAGGGGGAGAGCCTCAAGGACACCGTGCAGACGCTCGCGGCGATGGGCGCGGACGGCGTCGTGCTGCGCCACCCCGACTCGGGCGCGCCGCGCGTGCTCGCGGACGCGGGCTGGATCGACGCGCCCGTCGTCAACGCGGGCGACGGCACGCACGAGCACCCGACGCAGGCCCTCCTCGACGCCTTCACGGTGCGACGTCGCCTGCACGGGGCGGGATCGCGTGGACGCGACCTCGAGGGCGTGCGCGTGACGATCGTCGGCGACGTGCTGCACTCGCGCGTCGCGCGCTCGCAGATC
>JAATFA010000143.1 GCA_015655445.1 Actinomycetales bacterium
ATTGCCCCGGCCTCCCCCACGGAGCGCGCCTAGTACCACGTCGCGATCGCGTCGCCCATGCCGGCGACGAGGAAACGGACCGGCGCGGTCGCGACGATCGCGCTGTCGACGACGACGAGCTCGGCGTGGTCGGCGCCTCGGCGCCCGGATCGACTTCACTGGGCCGCATCGTCGCCGCGATCGATGTGAGCGCGCCCAAGTCGCGTATCGCGAACCTACACATATGTCGTCTCTGCGCGCGTCGAGGAGGTGCTCGATCTCGTCGGGCTCGCGGACGTCGTGGGGCGCGTGGAGTGGTCGAATGGCATCGTATGCGTCGAGTATGCGATGCGGGCAGATGACGGTGTCGGGGGGTGAGGGTCAGAATCAGACAGTCGGCCCGCGATTCGATAGATTGATCCGCCCCGCTCGACGTCTGTGTAGCCCTAAACTGGCCGCGAAACGGGGAAAGGAGGAGCCATGGCCACGGCGATGGAGGTCGCTCGCTATCTGATCGCGAAGAGGGATCTGACGGGCGATATGCAGCTCGAGAAGCTGCTCTACTACGCGCAGGCATGGAGCCTCGCCTGGACCGGCAATGCTCTCTTCGGCGAGGAGATCGAGGCTTGGTCGAACGGCCCGGTCGTGCGTAGCGTATGGGCGGCGAAGAAGTATGGCGATATCGAGCCGGACGCGGAGGCTATCCGTCCCGACGAGAGGGCCATCGTCGATGCCATCTGGGCGTACTACGGCGACAAGGGCGGTCGCCGGCTTTCCCGGCTCACTCACCAAGAGGACCCGTGGAAGGAAGCCCGCCGCGGCCTTGCGGAAGATGCACGTTCCACGAGCCCGATATCTCGCGCCAGCATGCTCCGCTACTACACCGCGCAGGCGGCGAGGGCAGCGGCGGGGGCCGTGCCGGTTGCGCCTGTTCTGAGCGAGGCCGTGTCTGACGCCGACGTTCTGGCGGTCGGGAACCGGCAGCGCACTCGTTGGCGCAAGGCCCTCGACGCGCTTGCGCAGCGGTGACGCGATTCCTCGACGTCGTGCACGTCATCGCGCTGCACGATCAGGAGGCTCCGCCGAGCCTGATCGACCGGGGCAAGCTCGAATCGGCTGTGGGTCAGGTCAGGCAGACGTGGCGAGGCGCGTATCTCCACGGGACGCTCGTCGAGCAAGCGGCGGTGCTTCTCTTAGGGATTTGCGCCGCGCATGCCTTCGCGGACGGGAACAAGCGAACGGCCTGGCTCGCGTGCACGACGTTCCTGGAGCTCAACGGGATCGAGCTCGTGGAAATCGAGCAAAGCGAGGTCGAGGATTTCGTCGGTTCGGTTGTCGAAGAGCATCTTGCGATCGCCGACATCGTCGACTGGTTGCTCGCTCGGATCTAGCCGAGCGTGCGTTCATCTATGAGCGTCCATCTGTGGGCCTCTCTTGCGGGAGGATGGCCGCCTCCTGGGGTGACGAAGATTCGTGACAAGACTGTCGGGTGAAGGGAGCAGGGGTCGGTTCACGGTTGCGCGCATTGCGCGCTCGAGTGGGCGAAACCGTGATCCCTTCGCTCGCCCGCATGGATCCTCGCCGCCCTCGCGATCAATGTCGATCGCTGCTCGGACTCGTCGCGATGGGCTCCGAGTACAGCGGAACGTTCTCGGGAACGTTCGTCGCCGTCCGCGTCGCCTTGCCGTCGTGCTCGCGAAGCGCGTTCCCTTGGTCGCGTTGTCGCTCGGCACGGCGCTCGCGGGCCTCGGCGCCGCGGCCGTGCTCTCCGCGATCGTCGCGGCGGGGCGCGGATACGGAAGCCCTCCCGCGTACGAGCGCGTGGCGGTCGTAGCCGGGGTGCGGCGAGAGTCATGCTCACGGGCGTCGTCGGCGTCGCAGGGTCCGTCTGAACAATTCAGTGCATCGCGATCTGGCCGTTCCCGGCTTGGACCGACTACGGCAGCTGGTGTGGGTCGAGTACCGTTAGCCCTGGCGGGGGCAGCCAAGGTAGGGAGATGATTCCTCTTGTCCTGGTCGGCCGCGTTCGTCGAGGGGGCATGAGGCACACGTGATCGAGTTCTCCCGGCTCACCAAGCGGTTCGGCTCACGGCTCGCGCTCGACGATGTCACCTTCCGCGTCGAGCCGGGAGCGGTGACGGGGTTCCTCGGGCCCAACGGGTCGGGCAAGACGACGACGATGCGCATCCTGCTCGGCCTCGAGCCGCCGACCTCCGGGGCGGCGCTCGTCGACGGCGTTCCGTACGCTCAGCTGCCCGACCCTCTGCGACGCGTCGGCGCCCTGCTCGACGCGCGCAGCGCGCATCCAGCGCGATCGGCGTTCGCCCACCTCCGGGCGCTCGCGCTCACGCACGGCATACCCGCCGCGCGCGTGCAGCGGGTGCTCGAGCTCGTCGGGCTCGCGGACGTCGCGGGGGCGCGTGTGGGAGGCTTCTCGCTCGGCATGCGGCAGCGGCTGGGAATCGCGGCGGCGATGCTCGGCGACCCGGCGACGTACGTCTTCGACGAGCCGACCAACGGGCTGGACCCGGACGGCGTGCTGTGGTTCCGCTCGCTCGTACGGTCGTTCGCCGACGAGGGCCGCACGGTCTTCCTCTCGTCGCACCTTCTCGGCGAGCTCGCGCTCACCGCCGACCGCGTCGTCGTGCTCGGTCGCGGTCGCGTGCTCGTCGACGCGACGCTCGAGGATCTCGCGGCACGCCACGGCATCCCGCTGTCCGAGCTTCGGACCGGCGGCAGCTCGCTCGAGGACGCCTATCGCGCGCTCACGGGCCCCTCGCTCGAGTACCGGGCGGATGCTCGGTAGGGCGCAGGCCGGCCGGCTCACGGCCGCCCGCATCGTGCGCTCGGAGTGGTCGAAGCTGTGGTCCCTGCGCTCGCCCGCGTGGATCGTCGGCGCGCTCGTGATCGCGCCCATCGTGCTCGGCCTGGTCCGCACGGCCGTGTTGCCGCCGCTGGAGGAGGCCGAGCGCGTAGCGGGGATCCGGGCCGTGCTCGAGAGCGCGGCGATCGGCGCGCTGCCGGCCGCCTTCCTCTGCGCGGTGCTCGGACTCGTCACGATGGGCTCGGAGCACAGCGGGGACGTGATCTCGGGGACGCTCATCGCCGCTCCGCGTCGCCTCGCCGTCGTGCTCGCGAAGTGCGCGGTCGTGGCGGTCGTGTCGCTCGGCGCCGCGCTCGCGGGGCTCGGCGCCGCGGCCGCGCTCGCCGCGACCGTCGCGGCGGGGCGCGGATACGGCGGCCCGCCCGCGCGCGAGCTCGCCGCCGTCGTCGGCGGCGGGGCGGTGGGCGCGGCGCTCACGGGCCTCCTCGGCGTCGCGGCGGCCGTCGTCGCGCGATCGCTCGTCGGGGCCGCGGTGAGGCTGGGGTGTGTGCTCGCCGTCGCCCCGACGCTCGTCGCGATCGTCGGGGGTGTGCACGCGACGGGCGTGAGCGACCTCCTGCCGGCCACCGCGATCCAGGCGGTCGTGACGCGCGCTCCTGCGAGGCCGTTCACGATCGAGGGCGCGCTCCCGTCGACCCTGTCGCCGGGGGCCGGGATGCTCGTGCTTCTCACGTGGTCGGCCGGGTGCGTCGCCACCGCGCTCGTCGTCGTGCGGCGTGCGGTGACGCCCCGGCGCGGGCTCGGCCGGCGCCGGCGCGCGGCGGTGGGAGCCGCCCTCCCCGTCGTCGGCGCCCGCCTCCGTGCGCGCGGCGTGCTGCGCTCCGAGGCGCTCAAGCTCCTGACGCTGCCGGCCGCGCGATGGTGTCTCGCGCTCACCGCGCTCGCGGTCGTCGGCGTCGCCGCGCTGCGAGCGTCGACGGTGCGGCTCACCGACCTCGTGGAGGAGCCGGCGCGGTCGTCGGACGTCGCGACCGCGGTCGCGGGGGAGCAGGCGACCGCGATCGCGGCCGGCATCGGCGTCGCGCAGATCCTTCTCGCGACGCTCGGCGCGCTCGTCGTCACGTCGGAGTTCTCGAGCGGCGCGATCCGTCCCGCGCTCGTCGCCGTGCCGCGCCGGCTCGTCCTGCTCGGCGCCAAGCTCGCGGTCGTCGCGCTCGCCTCGCTGTGCGTCGCGCTGCTCGCGCACGCGCTCGCCGCGCTCGCGGTCACGGCGCTCGAGAACCGGAACGGCCTCGACGCGCAGCTCACGTCGCGCGCGGTGCTCTCGACGCTGCCGAAGAGCGTCGGCATCTGCGTCGCGGCCGCCGTGCTCGGGTGCGGTATGGGCGCGATCGTGCGGCACGGTCTCGCGACGATCGGCGCGATCGTCGCCGTCGTCGTGCTCGTGCCGTCGGCGCTCGGGCCGCTGCAGATCGCGGCGCAGGGCACGCCGCTCGTGTGGCTCGCGAACCTCGCGCAGCTGTTCCCCTCCCCGCTGAGCGCGGTGCAGCTCCGTCAGCCGCACGAGCTGTGGCCCCAGTTCCTGCGCGGGGACGTCCTCCAGCTCGACCCCGACCAGGCTCTTGTGGTGATCATCGCGTGGGCCGCGGGCGCCGCGCTCGCCGCCATGGTCGTGTTCCGTCGGCGCGGCGTATGAGCAGCGCTCGCTCGCGCCGCGCGCGAGGGGCGGGGGCTTTCCCGGCACCGGGGCGGACGCGGCCCGGGATCAGCGGGCCGCGGCGAGGCGGCCGATCGCCTCGCCCAGCACCTCGGGCGCGCACGCGAGGTTGAGGCGCACGAACCCGCGCCCCTGCCGCCCGAACGACGGCCCGGGGTTGAGGGCGACGCGCGCCCGCTCGAGCGCGTGGATGGAGGGGTCGTCGCCCCAGCCGAGGGCGCGGAGGTCGAGCCACGCGAGGTAGCTCGCGTCCGGCGCGCGGTAGCCGGCGTCCGGCAGACGCTCGGCGAGCAGGCTCGTGAGCAGACGCGCGTTCGCGACGATCGCCTCGATCGCGCCGTCGAGCCACTCCTCGCCGTGCTCGAACGCGGCGACGCTCGCGTGCAGCCCGAGGATGCTCGTGCGGACGCCGAGCTCGAACGGGAGGCCGTCGAGGACGCCCCGCATTCGCTCGCTCGCGGCGACGATCAGGGAGCACTTGAGGCCTGCGATGTTCCAGCCCTTGCTCGCGGACGTGACCGCGACGCCGTGCTCGCGCGCGGCGTCAGAGACCGAGAGGAAGGGCGTGAACGCGACGCCGGGGTGCACGAGCGGCGCGTGCACCTCGTCGCTCACGACCGTCACGTCGTGGCGTGCGGCGAGCTCGGCGAGGTTCGCGAGCGTCTCCCGCGGCTGCACGAGCCCGAGCGGGTTGTGCGGCGAGCACAGGATCATCGCGCGCGCCCCCGCGGCGAACGCGCGCTCGATGCCGGCGAAGTCGAGCGCCCACCCCGTCCCCGGGCCGGCCTCCCGGGCGTCCTCGCCGTGCGCGCCGACGAGCGGGACCTCCACGACGCGCGCTCCCGCCTCGCGCACGAACTCGGCGAACGGGGGATAGACGGGCGGCGTGATGACGACGCCCGAGCTCGCCGCGACCGCGCGCAGCACCTCGACGATCGCGACGCCGACGTCGGTCGTCGTGCGGAAGCTGCTCGTCGCGTCCGGGCGCCAGCCCCAGCGCCGCTCCGCGAAGCCCGCGAACGCCGCGGGGAGCCCACCCGGCGACCCGACGTAGCCCGTGTCGGACGCTCGCACGCGATCGACGACGGCGTCCGCGACGGGCGGCGCCAGAGGGTAGTCCATCTCCGCGACGAAGAGGGGGAGCACGTCGGGCGGGTGGGCCGTCCACTTCTCGCTCGTGCGCATCCGCAGCGTCGCGAGGTCCTCGGCCGTGACGATCATGCCTCCAGCTTGCCCGAACCCGCCTCGCAGGAGCGGATGAGCGCGCGCGACAGCGGTCCGGCGGCGCAGACCGGAGCGCCGAGACGAGCTCGGCGGCGGCAGCGCCTCGGCGATCCGCACCGCCGTCGACCGGTCGGGATCACACGCGACCCGGGGGGCCGAGATCGGGCGTCAGGAGGCCGACGCGCCCGCCGTCCGTGGGAGGCGGCCTACGAGGCTGGCGAGTCGAGCGCGGCGCTCGCCGGCGGGCGCGCGGCGTCGAGCGCGGGCCACAGGTCCTCCGGCACGGGCGCGCTCGCGTGCCGCACCGCCTCCTCGAACCGGTCGAGGGACGAAGCGCCGACGATCGTCGAGTGGACGCGCGGATCGCGCAGGCTGAACTGGAGCGCGGCCGCGGGGAGCGCGACGCCGGCCTCCTCGCACAGGCGCGCGATGCGCTCGAGCGACGCGCCCACCTCGCGACGCATCGGGCGGTAGCCGTAGCGGTCGGCGAACCGCGGGTCCCCCGTGAGCACGCCGCCGCCGTACGGCGCCGCGTTGGTGACGCCGAGGCCGCGCGCGTGCGCGGCGTCGAGGAGCGCATCCGCCGAGCGGTCGAGGAGCGTGAACCGGTTGTGCGTGACGAGGGCGTCGAAGAGTCCCGTCTCCACGAACCGCTGCAGCATGTCGACGGGACCGCCCGAGATGCCGATCGCGGCGGCGAGCCCCTGCCGCCTCATCTCGACGAGCGCCTCGACGGGGCCGCCGGGGGCCATCGCGGCCTCGAAGCCGATGTGCTCGGGATCGTGCAGGTAGAGCACCGGGATCCGGTCGAGGCCGAGGCGCGTGAGGGACTCCGCGATCGACTCGCGCATCCGCTCGCCGTCGAAGCGGCCCGTGCGGGTGTCGCGATCGAGCTTCGTCTGCACGACGAGCCCCTCCGGCACGCCGCCGGCGCGGGCGATCGCGGCGCCGATGTGCTCCTCCGCGCGCGACTCGCCGTAGATGTTGGAGGTGTCGAGCAGGTTCGTCGGCAGCCGGCGGGCGAGGAACGCGTCCGCCATGGTGGCGATGCGCGCGTCGCGCTCGACGTCGCCCTCGCCGGGACGCGCGGGCCCCCACGACGACGTGCCGAGCGCGAGCGCGGTGACCGAGACTCCCGTGCGGCCGAAGGGGCGCTGCGTCGTGAGGTCCATGGAGCCATCCTCCCTCACGCGTCGGCCCCGCACTCCGCCCGCCGTGGCCCCGCGGCCGTCCTGCGCCTCGCCCTCACGCCGGCCGGAACGTCACGGCGTAGTCGAAGCTGCGCGCGAGCAGGCGGTGCCGCGGCGATGCCTGGGGACCGCACGAGGCCGAGCCGAGCCCGTTCTGGCCGGCGTCGAGGTTGAGCCACGTGAGCCCGTCGGGCGCGAGGTCGTAGGGGTGGCGGGCCGCGTCGAGCGCCTCCGTCGTCCACGGCCGCACCGTGAAGTCGACGACGGGATGCGCGACCACCTCGAGCGAGCGGCCGCCTCCCGAGAGGCGCACGCGACGTGCGTCGACGCGATTGCCGTTCTCCTGCGGGAACGCGTACGGCGTCTGCAGGTCGCGCACGCTCGAGCGCCAGCGTCCGAGTCGCACGGCGTCGCGCGAGTCGGCGTAGGCCTCGCCCGGGCCATAGCCGATCCACTCGACCTCGTCGAGCTCCCCAGGCAGGGCGAGCCGGAGCCCGAAGCGCGGCAGCTCGATCGGCCACGCGCCGACGGGCGTCGCCCGCAGGCGCAGCGACACGGCGTCGCCTGCGGCCGTCCAGGAGTGCAGGATGCGGTAGCCGAGGTCGCTGCCCGGGAACCCGAGCAGGCCGGTCGTCGCGATCGCGTCATCCCCCACCTCGACCTCGTCGATCCGCAGGTGCGCGAGGTCGAGGCCGATCTGCCGCCACAGCGGCTCCTTGGGCGCCCACGAGAACGGTCGGTCGTTGTCGATGGGCGCGCGCCATACGTCGACCGCGAGTCGCGCGACCTCGATCGGGCCGAGCGCGAGCAGGCGTCCCTCGTCGTCGAACCGGGCGCACCCGAGCGCGATCCCGTCGTCGGTGCGACGCGGCGCTGCGCCACGCACGGGCTCGGGCGCGGGGCGCGGCACCTCGCGCTGGGCCCACGCGACCTCGTGTCCCGCGGGCGCCCAGCCGGCATCCCGCGCGAGCACGGCCTGCACCGTCACGACCGCCCCCGGTGGGAGCGGGAGGGACGGGAGCGCGACGCGGGCACGGCCGCGCGGTGCCAGCACGGGCGCGTCGAGCTCCGCGGCCGCGAGCTCCTCGCCGTCGACCTCGACGCGCACGCGCAGCGCGACGCCGCTCGTGTCGGCGTGGTCGTACCGGCTCTCGAGCTCGACGGCGTCGGGCAGCACGGTGAGCACGAGCGGCGCGTAGACGGCCTTGAGCTCGAGCAGGCCGGGGCCGGGGGCGCCGTCCGAGAACGCGAGGCCGTCGGCGACGAAGTTGCCGTCGTGCACGGTCTCGCCGAAGTCGCCGCCGTACGCGAAGAACTCGGCGCCCTCCGCCGTGCGCGTGCGCAGGCCGTGGTCGAACAGCTCCCACACGAAGCCGCCCGCGAGCCGCGGATGACGCTCGAAGACCTCCTGGTACTCGCGCAGGCCGCCCGGGCCGTTGCCCATCGCATGCGCGTACTCGCACAGCACGAACGGCATGCCGCGACGGCGGGCGTCGAGGTCCGGATCCGTCCACGGCTCCTCCTGCCCGCGGCCGATGAGCTCGAGCTCCTCGGGCGTCGTGTACATGCGGCTGTACACGTCGACGTACTGCGCGGACCAGTCCCGCTCGTAGTGGAGCGGGCGCGAGGGGTCGCGATCGCGCGCCCACGCCGCCATCGCACCGAGGTTCTCGCCCGTGCCGCACTCGTTGCCGAGGGACCACATGATGACGCACGGGCGGTTCTTGTCGCGCTCGACGAGCCGCTGCATCCGATCGACGAGCGCCGCGCGCCAGCGCGGATCCGACGCGGGGTTCCCGCGCAGCTCGTGGAACCAGTCGATCGGATAGAACCCGTGCGTCTCGAGGTCGCACTCGTCGACGACCCACAGCCCGAGCTCGTCGCACAGCTCGAGGAAGCGCGCCTGCGGCGGGTAGTGGCTCGTGCGCACGGCGTTGACGTTGTGCTGCTTCATGAGCAGGATGTCGTGCCGCATGCGCTCCTCCGACACGACGCGACCGCCGTCGGCGTCGATGTCGTGCCGGTTGACGCCGCGCAGGAGCGTCGGGCGGCCGTTGACGAGGAAGCGGGGCCCGTCGATCTCGACCCGCCGGAAGCCGATCCGCAGGCGGATGCGCTCCCCCTCGCTCGCGAGCTCGCCGTCGTAGAGGCGGGGGTGCTCGGCCGACCACGGCTGCACGCCGGGGATGCGCACCTCCTCGCCCGCGGCGACGTCGACGCCGAGAGCGGGCACGGTGACGCGCGCGGGCACGTCGGCCTCGACGCGCAGGATGCCGCTGCCGTCCGCGGGGTCGAAGTCCGCGTGCACCCAGTGGTCGTCGATCGCGGCGCGCGGCCGCCCGAGCAGCGTCACGTCGCGGAAGATCCCCGAGAGCCACCACATGTCCTGGTCCTCGAGGTAGGTCGCCGACGACCACTGGTGCACGCGCACCGAGAGCACGTTCTCGCCCGCGCGGTCGACGATGTCCGTCACGTCGAACTCGGCGAGCAGCCGGCTGCCGCTCGTCACCCCGAGCTCGACCCCGTTGAACCATACGCGCCCGACCGAGTCGATGCCCTCGAACCGCAGCAGGACGCGCTCGACGTCCCAGTCGGCGGGCACCGAGAAACGGCGCCGGTAGTCGCCCGTCGGGTTCTCGTGCGGCACGCGCGGAGGGTCGACGGGGAACGGGTACTTGCGGTTCGTGTAGGCGGGGGCGCCGTGTCCGTGCAGCTGCCAGTGGCCCGGCACGGGGATCGCGTCCCACCCGGAGTCGTCGAAGCCGGCCGCCGCGAAGTCCTCCGGCCCGTCCGCGCGCGTCGAGTACCGGAACGCCCACGACCCGTTGAGGCTCAGCTCGGGCGCGTAGGAGCGGGCCCACGATCGGGCCGGGCGGGTGCCGCGGCGCGGGAGGAGGTCCTGGAGGTAGGCGGGCGTGGGCATGGGTCCTGTTCTCGACGGTGCGGATGGATGGGGGATGCCGCTAGGACTTGACGCTCCCGGTGGCGAGCCCGGACTGCCAGTACCGCTGCAGGTAGAGGAAGGCCACGATGAGCGGCACGACCGAGACGAGCGAGCCCGTGATGACGGTCGAGAACTGCGCCGTGGCGCCGCCGCCGGCCTCGCTCGCGGCCTGCAGCTGGGCGAGGCCTACGGTGAGCGGGAAGAGCGACGGGTCGGTGAGCATGATGAGCGGCAGGAAGTAGTTGTTCCACGTCGCGACGAGCGCGAACAGGAGCACCGTGACGATCCCGGGGCTCAGCAGCCGCACCGCGATCTGCGCGAAGATGCGGAACTCGCTCGCGCCGTCGATGCGCGCCGCCTCGAGCAGGCTGTCGGGGATCGCCTCCTCCGCGAACACGCGCATGAGGTAGACGCCGAACGGGCTCACGAGCGAGGGGAGGATGATCGCCCAGACCGTGTTGGTGAGGCCCGCGCCCGCGAACAGCAGGTAGGTCGGGATCGCGAGCGCCGTCGTGGGGATCATGATCGCGCCGAGCACGACCGCGAACCAGAAGCGCTTGCCCGGGAACTCGTACTTCGCGAACGCGTATCCGGCGGCCGTCGCGAGGATCGCGGCACCCGCGCCGCTCACGACCGAGTAGAGGATCGTGTTGAGCCCCCACCGGCCGAAGTCGCCGTCGTGCTGGGTGAAGAGCGCGACGAGGTTGTCGACGAGGCGGAAGCGATCGGCGAACCACAGGCCGAAGCTCGTGAAGAGCCCCGTGTTGTCCTTCGTCGAGGCGATGAGCAGCCACACGAGCGGCAGCAGGAAGTAGGCGCTGCACAGCCACAGGAGCACCGTGAGCACCGTGCTGCGGCCCTCGCCGGGCGGCATCCCAGGAGTGCGGCGCCGGGCGAGCGCACGACGGCCGACCGCGGTGGTCATCGCGCTCCGCCCTTCTCGCGGCGGTTGCCGCTCAGCTGCACGACGTAGGAGACGATCATGATGACGAAGCCGAGCAGGAAGGCGATCGCGGCGGCGTAGTTGACGTCCTGGTTCGTGAAGGCGAGGTTGTAGGCGTACAGGTTGGGCGAGAACGAGGTGCCGATCGCGTTCGGGGCGATCTCGTAGAGCAGCTTGGGCTCGCTGAAGAGCTGGAAGCTCCCGATGACCGAGAAGATGATCGTGAGCATGATCGCCGAGCGGATGCTCGGGATCTTGATGCTCCACGCGATGCGGAACTGCCCCGCCCCGTCGATGCGCGCGGCCTCGTACAGCTCCTGCGGGATGGCGCGGAGCGCCGAGTACATGATGACCATGTTGTAGCCGATGTACTGCCATGTGACGATGTTCATGATCGAGCCGAGGATCGTGCCCGGTGCGAGCAGGTCGGGCGCGTGCAGGCCGAGCGCCTCGAAGAACTGCGCGATGGGGCCGAAGTTGCGTCCGTAGAGGTATCCCCACATGAGGGTCGTGACGACGCCGGGCACCGCGTAGGGCACGAAGATCGCCAGGCGCGCGTACTTGCCGCCGCGCACGCGCCCGCTGTCGAGCGCGAGCGCGAAGAAGAGCGCGAGGCCGAGCATGATCGGCACCTGCACGACGAGGAAGAGCGACATGCGCCCGACGCCCTCGAGGAAGCGCGGGTCGGCGAGGGCGCGCACGTAGTTGTCGAGTCCGACGAAGGTGGTCCCGCCGACGATCTGCGCGCGGAAGAGGCTCAGGTAGCCCGCGTAGAAGAGCGGCACGACGAGCATCGCGACGAACACGATGAGGAAGGGCGTGAGGAAGGAGTACGCCGCGATGTGCTTGCGCCGCGCGTCTGCGGAGCGCCGGCGGGGGACGGCCGAGCGCCGCCGGGAGAGGGTGAGGGTCGTCATCCGGGTTCCGTTTCGGGGGAGGGGGAGGCGGGGCGCGCCCGGCACGGCGCGCCCCGCGGGCGTCAGTCCTTGACCGTGAATCCCTGCTGCTTCGCGTACGCGACGAGCTGCGACTGCCACTTCTTGAGCGCGGGCTCGAGCGCGCTGCGATCGGTGATCGCCGCGCCGAGGGTCTCCTTGAAGCTCGAGCTCGCGTAGTCGTTGAACGGCAGCCACTGCCAGTCGGAGGACACCGTCCCGGCGATGTCGACGAAGACGTCGTTGACGGTCTGGCCGCCGTAGAACTCGAGCTTCTGCTGGCGGAACGCGTCGTTCTGCTGGGTCGCGAGCAGCGACGGGAAGAGGTACTGCTGGGTCGCGAGCTGCGTCGTCGACGACTCGTCGGAGTTGAGGAACTTCACGAACTGGGCGGCGGCGATCGCGTGCTTGCTCCCGGCCATCACGACATCGGCGGAGCCGCCCTGGTTGCCGGAGGCGGGCTTGGAGGCATCCAACTGCGGCATGTCGGTCGCGCGCCACAGTCCCGTCGTGTTCGCGGCCGTGCCCTGCAGGAACACGGGCCCCCATGCGGCGGCGAGCCAGCTGCCGTACTGGCCGCGCGACATGCTCTGGTACCAGTTGTCGTCGAGCTGCGGGTCGGTCGCGATGAGGTCCTGCTGGATGAGGTCGTCCCAGTAGTCGACGACCTTCGTGACCTGCGGGCTGTCGAGGTCGATCGTGACCGTCTTGTTCCCGTCGTAGCCGAACGGCCGCGCCCCGGCCTGCCACAGGAGGGCGAGGATGGGCGAGAAGCTGTTGCCGGGGAGGTCGGTGATGTAGGCGCCCGTGGACTGCTTGAACGTGCGGGCGGCGTCGGCGAAGTCGTCCCACGTCGCGGGCGGCTCGATGCCGGCCTTCTCGAAGAGGTCGGAGCGGTAGAGGTAGCCCGTGGGCCCGAGGTCCTGCGGCAGGCCCCAGACCTGGTCGCCGCTCGTCACCTGGCCCCACGCGCTCGGCGAGTACGCGCTCTTGAGGTCGCCGAAGCCGTAGGGGGCGAGGTCGAGCACGCTCTTCGTGATCGTGAAGGAGGGCAGGAACGAGTACTCGATCTGGGCGACGTCGGGCACCTGGCCCGACTTGATCGCCGCGCGCAGCTTCTGGTACTGCGCCGTCGCCCCGCCCTGGTTCTGCAGGTTGACCGTGATCGCGGGGTACTTCTTCTCGAAGAGCGCGATCTCGTTCTGGATGTCGGGGACCCATGACCAGAAGTCGATCGTCGTCGGCGTCGTCATCGCCTTGTCGACCTCCGCCTGCGTCGGGCCCTTGGCGGTCTCCGCCCCGCCCCCGCTGCTGCCTCCCGCGCAGCCGGCGAGCGCCACGGAGAGCGCGGCGACGCCGGCGAGCATGGCCGTGCGACGAGTGAGGTGCATGTGCTGTCCTTCCGCTGAGCGGCGGCTCGACCGCGAGCCGCCGGGAATGGTGCGGCGGTCTCCCGACGCCGTGCGCCGGGAACGCGTCCTCACGCAGCGCGAGGATACGATATCACCGCCGAGAGCATAATACGTATGCTCTTTGCGCGTCACTCCCCGGCGGACTCGATCGACTCGGCAGACTCCGCCGCGCTCCGCAGGAGCAGCTCGCGCATGATCGCGAACGCCTCGTCGGGATTGCGTCGCTGCACGGCCGTCGCGACGTCGGCGTGCAGGCGGAGGGCGCCCGGATGCGGATGGTCGGGCCCGAGGCCGTGGGCGAGCCATCCCGTGAGGATCTCGCTCACGAGCGACTCGAGCTGCACGAACATGGGATTGCGCGAGCACGAGAGCACGAGCGCGTGGAACTGCACATCGAGCTCGAGGAAGCGCTCGCGGTCGTTCTCCTCGCCCGCGGCCCACATGCGGCCGGCGAGCGAGACGAGCTCTGCCGCCTGCCCCGCGGAGGCGCGCGTCGCGGCGAGCCGCGCGGCCTCGGGCTCGATCGCGATGCGCAGCTCGGCGAGCGAGTCGATCTGCTCCCTCCGGTCGGGGGACTGCATGCGCCAGCGGATGACGCGCGGATCGAACAGGTTCCACTCGGCGGGCTCGAGCACGACGACGCCCACCCGGCGGCGGGAGATCACGAGCCGCATCGACTCGAGCACGCGGATGGTCTCCCGCCCGACCGAGCGGGAGACCCCGTACCGGCGCTCGATCTCCTCGAGCGTGAGGACGCTGCCGGGGGCGAGGCGCCCCGAGCAGATCTCCGCCCCGAGCGCGTCGAGCACCTGTCCATGCAGACCGGGGAGCGACTGGCGGTAGTGCGCGGAACGCGGAGTCGCGGACGACATGGCGCGAAGATACCAGCGGAGCCGCGCGTCAGCCGCGCGACGCCCGCTCGTATGCCCGCGCGGGAATCTGCGTCGCGAGCTTGCCGCCGCTCACGTCGAGCAGCGTGCCGGTGATGTAGCGCGAGGCGTCGCTCGCGAGGAAGAGGAGCAGGTCGGCGACCTCCGCGGGCTCCCCCCAGCGGCGCAGTGTGAGGGTGTCGAGCAGGCGGTCCTGCGCCTCCGCGGGCATGTCGGCGAAGCCGTTCATGGCGGTCGGGATCATGCCCGGCGCGTACGCGTTCGCGGTGACGTTCCACGGGCCGAGCTCTCCCGCGAGCACGCGCGTGAACTGCACGACCGCGGCCTTCGAGGCCGCGTACGCGGCGCTGCCGATGCTCGGCACGATGGCCGCGAAGGACGCGGCGTTGATGACGCGGCCGTGCGCGCTCGCCTTGAGGTAGGGGATCGCGGCCTGGCTCACGCGGAAGACCCCCGTGAGGTTGACGTCGAGGCAGCGCTGCCACGCGTCCTCGTCGAGCTCCTCGACGAGTCCCTCGACGTTGATGCCCGCGTTGTTGACGACGACGTCGATGCCGCCGAACCGCGCGGCGACGCTCGCGAGCGCCTCGCGCACGGAGGCAGAGTCGGTCACGTCGCAGCGCGTGCCGAACGCCGTCCCGCCGGCGGCCGCGACCTCCTCCGCGAACTCCTCGACCGCCGGCGCGGCGATGTCGACCGCGGCGACGCGCGCGCCCGCGTCGGCGAACCGGCGGGCGATCCCGCGGCCGATCCCTCGTCCTGCTCCGGTCACGACGACGACGCGTCCGTCCAGTCCCCAGTCCACGTGCCTCTCCCTCGCTAATCTGCATACGATTGTGTCAAGCATGGACATTTTAAGATGAGGAATGGGGCGAGCGTGCCGAACGGACCGGTGGCATGGGTGACGGGGGGCGGAAGCGGCATCGGGCGCGCGTCCGCGATGGCCGCGGCGGAGGCGGGCTGGAGCGTCGCGGTGAGCGGCCGGCGGCCCGAGGCGGTCACGGCGGCCGCCGAGGCGGTGCGCTCGGCGGGCGGCGTCGCGCTCGCGGTGCCGCTCGACGTGCGCGACGAGCACGCCCTGCGCGCGGCGCACGAGCGCATCGAGGGGGAGCTGGGCTCTGTCACGGCCTTCGTCTCGGCGGCGGGCCTCAACGCGCCGCGCCGCATGTGGGACGACCAGTCCATGGCCGAGTTCGAGGCGATCGTCGACACCAACCTCGTGAGCGTCGCGCGCGCGATCGACCTCGTGCTGCCGGGCATGCGCGCGGCGGGGGGCGGGACGATCGTCGTCGTCTCGTCCCGATCGGCATGGCGGTTCTCGCCCGGCGCCGGCGTCGCCTACATGTCGAGCAAGTCGGCGCTCGAGCCGCTCGTCGCCTCGCTCAACGACCAGGAGGGGGAGCGGGGGATCCGCGCGTGCCACCTGTGCCCGGGGGACGTCGACACCGAGTTCCTCGCCCTGCGCCCCGAGCGGCCGCCGGCGGAGGCGCGCGCGTCCATGCTCACGCCCGAGGACGTCGCGCGCGCCGTGCGGTTCGTGCTCGAGTCCCCCGCGCACGTGCGCATCGACGAGCTCGTCATCACGCCCCTCGGCCAGCGCTGAGCGCCCCGCTCCGCCGGCGCTGAGCGCCCCGCCGTGTGCGCCACGGGCGACACGCGCGCACGGCACGGCCTAGGCTGGATCGGTGAGCGACATCGAGATCGGCCGGTCCAAGCGCGCACGCCGGGCATACTCCTTCGACGACATCGCGGTCGTCCCGAGCCGGCGCACGCGCGACCCGCGCGACGTCTCCGTGAGCTGGACGATCGACGCCTTCACGTTCGAGATCCCCGTGCTCGCCGCGCCCATGGACTCGGTCGTCTCGCCCGCGACCGCGATCCGCATCGGACGTCTCGGCGGCCTCGGCGTGCTCGACCTCGAGGGGCTGTGGACGCGGTACGAGGACGCGGAGGCCCCGCTCGCGGAGATCCGCACGCTTCCGCCCGAGCGCGCGACGGCGCGCATGCAGGAGCTCTACGCCGAGCCCATCAAGCCCGAGCTCATCAAGCGTCGGCTCGCCGAGATCCGCGCCGCGGGCGTGCCCGTCGCGGGAGCGCTGAGCCCGCAGCGCACGCAGGAGCACTACCGCACCGTCGTCGACGCGGGCGTCGACCTCTTCGTCATCCGCGGCACGACCGTGAGCGCCGAGCACGTCTCGCGCACGAGCGAGCCGCTCAACCTCAAGAAGTTCATCTACGAGCTCGACGTGCCCGTCATCGTCGGCGGGGCCGCGACCTACACGGCCGCGCTCCACCTCATGCGCACGGGCGCGGCGGGCGTGCTCGTCGGCTTCGGCGGCGGCGCCGCCTCGACGACGCGCGCCGCGCTCGGCATCCACGCCCCCATGGCGACCGCCGTCGCCGACGTCGCGGGCGCGCGACGCGACTACCTCGACGAGTCGGGCGGCCGGTACGTGCACGTCATCGCCGACGGCGGCCTCGGCACGAGCGGCGACATCGTCAAGGCGATCTCGGTGGGCGCGGACGCCGTCATGCTCGGCTCTGCGCTCGCGCGCGCGACCGACGCGCCCGGCGGCGGCTGGCATTGGGGGGCGGAGGCGCACCATCCGGAGCTGCCGCGCGGCCTGCGCGTCGAGGTCGGCACGATCGGGGCGCTCGAGCAGATCCTGTTCGGCCCCGCGAACGCGGCCGACGGGCGGCTCAACCTCATCGGCGCGCTGCGCCGCTCGATGGCGACGACGGGGTACTCCGACCTCAAGGAGTTCCAGCGCGTCGAGGTCGTCGTCGCGCCCTACCGGCCGCGCTGAGCGGGCCGCCTCGGCGACCTCGGGAGGTCCGCGCGCCCTCGGCGCGTCGCGGCTGCAGGGGTGTCGGCTGCAGGGGTGTCGACTGGATCGTCAGCGCGTCGCGCCGCTCGTGAGCCCCTCGACGAGCCAGCGCTGCAGGAGCGTCGCGATCGCGAAGACGGGGATGATCGCCATGACCGAGGCCGCCGCGAGCTTGCCGTAGTCGGTGATGCGCTCGCCGAGCATGAGGGTGAGCACGACGGGCGCGGTCTGCGAGTCGGGGGACTGCGTGATGAACGCGGCGAGCAGGAACTCGTCGTAGTTCAGGATCGCCGTGATGACGCCGACGGCGACGATCGCGGGCACGAGCACGGGAGCGATGACGCTCACGAGCACGCGGTAGGGGCCCGCGCCGTCGATCTGCGCGGCCTCGTCGAGCTCGGGAGGAAGGCGGCGGACGAAGCCCTCGAGCAGCCACACCGCGACGGCGATGTTCGCGAAGCCGTAGACGAGAGAGAGCCC
>JAATFA010000074.1 GCA_015655445.1 Actinomycetales bacterium
CAAGATGAGATTTCCATCCCTTCGGGGGAGAGGCTCCCAGCTAGACGACTGGGTTGATAGGCCGGATGTGGAAGTGGGGACTAAAGACCCATGGAGCTGACCGGTACTAATAAGCCGATAACTTGATAACACATGAGTTGTTGCTGTCCATGCAGCATGTGCTCGCGTCCACTTTGTGGTTCTCGATTTGCGGTCGGGAACCGATGAGATGCTGGTTCGTCTGCTTTGCAGGCGGTCTGGTGCTTCGTTCAGAGTGAGAAATCAATAGTGTTTCGGCGGCCATAGCGAAGGGGAAACGCCCGGTCACATTCCGAACCCGGAAGCTAAGACCTTCTGCGCCGATGGTACTGCGAGGGCGACCTCGTGGGAGAGTAGGACACCGCCGGACTTCGTCGAGAAATGGCCACCCATAGCTGGGTGGCCATTTCTGCGTTAATGACCTGGTGTCGTGCGGCGGCACGGGGACGAAGGAGAAGAGGTCGCGGCATGGCCGACGAATCGGATGGGCCCGCTCGTCGCACGCGGAAGGCGAAAGGCGCGACGGCCGGCGGAGGCGGCGCGGGCGCAGGGAACGAGGGTGCAGCGCGGGGCGACACCTCAGCGACGGCGGACGTGTCCGGGCGCGGCACGTCGGCGGCCGCCCGCGGGCCTGCGGCGGGCGGTGGCTCGGCGGCGGGCGGCCGGTCGGGCGCGGCGGGCGGTTCGGCGCCGCGTGGCGGGTCGGACTCGCCGGGCGTGCGCGCCGCGCGGAGCGGTGCGGCGGCTGCATCCGGAGGGCGCGAGGGCGCGCTCGGCGGGCGGAGGGGGCCGCGGGCCGAGGCGTCGCCGGAGAACAAGGTGCGGCGGGATGGCGCGGGTCCGACGAGCCCTACGCCACGGTCGGGGGGCACCGGAACGGCGCGCGCGGGTGGTGCGGGCCGTGGTGAGGGTCAGGCGGCGCGCGGTGGCGCGGGGCATACGGATGGTGCGCGCCGCGGTGACGGCTCAGCGGCGCGGGGCAGCGCGGGACGTGCGGGTGGTGCGGCGCGCGGTGCTGTTCCGGCGGCGGGGAGTGGTGCGGGACGCGCGGCGCGAGGGGGCGGCCCGTCACGGCCTGGCGGCGCGGCGCGGTCCGCGGCCGGGCGCGGCGGGGGTCCGGTGCGTGCGGGCGGTGCTGCGCGTGCGGGGGGCTCGGCGGCGAGGGACGGCGCGGCGAGGTCGAACGCTCAGGAGCGGACGGGCGGCGCAGGCGGCGGTAGCAGTGGCAGGGCGCGTGCGGGTGGTGCTGCGCGTGCGGGTGGTGCTGCGCGTGCGGGTGGTCCGATCCGCGCGGCGGGCGCGCCGTACGCGGGAGGTGCAGCGCGCGATGGTGCGTCCGCGCGTGCGGCTCGGGCTGCGCGCGGTTCCCGCGACGAGACACGGCGCCCCGAGCGGGACGGCGCTCGGCGCGGTGGGCCACGCGACGGCGCATCATGGGCGGAACGGCCGGAGCGTGAGCGGCCCGGGTTCGCGCCGCGATCCGTCCGTCCGGTGATCGACGAGCCGCCGCTGCCCGATTCGGTGCAGGCGAACGAGCTCGATCGCGCAGCGCGGGCGGAGCTCAAGACGCTCAGCAAGGAGAACGCGGATCGGGTGGCGCGCCACCTCGTGATGGCGGCGCGCACGATCGACGAGGATCCCGCTCTCGCCCACGAGCACGCCCTCGCGGCCGAGCGGCGCGCAGGCCGCGTCGCGGTCGTGCGCGAGACCCTCGCGATCACGGCCTACGCGACGGGCGACTTCGCGCTCGCCCTGCGCGAGCTGCGCACCTACCGCCGCATCTCGGGCCGGAACGACCAGCTGCCGATGATGGTGGACAGTGAGCGTGGGCTCGGCCGGCCCGACCGGGCGCTCGAGCTCGGTCGCTCCGTGGACGCGCGTGGGCTCCCTGCGGACGTGCGCGTCGAGCTCGCGATCGCGATGTCGGGTGCGCGGCTGGATCTCGGCGACCCCGAGGGCGCGCTGCGCGAGCTCGAGATCCCCCAGCTCGACCCCACGACCGCGCATTCCTACAGCCCGGCGCTCTTCGATGCCTACGCGACCGTGCTCGAGGAGCTGGGCCGCCGCGAGGAGGCGGACCGGTGGGGCGCGCTCGCCGACCGTGCGGCTCGTGCGCTCGCCGAGGTGCGGGGCGACCCCGACGACGTCGTCGAGGTGTATGAGGAGGGGCTCGACGCCGAGGGGCTCGACGAGGAGGAGGCCGACGCCGAGGAGGTCGACGCCCACGGCGACCGAGGTGCGCGCGGTGCGCCGGGTCAGCCGGATGCGCGTGCCGAGCCGGACGCGCGCACCGACGCGTCGAGCGCCGACACGCCCGTCGCCGGAGAGGTGAGGGGGGACGAGCGTGGCTGAGCGCGCCCCGCTCGACGGGGTCGACGTCGTGCTCGCCGATCTCGACGGCGTCGTCTATCGCGGACCCACGGCCATCCCGCATGCGGTCGAGAGTCTCACCGCCGCGCAGGAGCGGGGCCGCCGTCTCGCGTTCATCACGAACAACGCGTCGCGCACGGCCGCGTCGGTCGCCGAGCACCTCACGCGGCTGGGCCTTCGCGTCGCGCCGGAGGACGTCGTCACCTCGCCGCACGCGGCCGTGCGCATGCTCTCGGGACTCGTCCCGGCGGGGTCCGCGGTGCTCGTGGTGGGCGGCGACGGCCTCGTCGATCCGCTCGTGCGGGCCGGGTTCCGTGTGACGCGCTCCGCGGAGGACGGTCCCGCGGCCGTCGTGCAGGGCTTCGCCCCCGACGTGGGATGGGCGCAGCTCGCGGAGGCCGCCTTCGCCCTGCAGGCCGCTCCGGACATCCCGTGGATCGCGACGAACATGGACTGGACGCTCCCGCTCGAGCGCGGCACCGCGCCGGGCAACGGCACGCTCGTGTCCGCCGTGCACACCGCTGTCGGGCGGCTGCCGCTCGTGGCGGGCAAGCCGGAGGTGCCCATCTTCGAGGAGGCGGCCGCTCGCACGCACGCCGTCTCGCCGCTCTTCATCGGGGACCGGCTCGACACCGACATCCAGGGTGCCCGACGCGCGGGCATGCGGTCGGCGCTCGTGCTCACGGGCATCGACGGGCCGCGGCAGGTGCTCGCCGCCTCCGACGACGCGCGGCCCGACTTCCTGCTCGCGGACCTGCGCGAGCTTGCCGAGCCGTACCCGGAGGCCGACGTGCGCGAGCGTCGCGGCCGCGTGACGGTGACGGTGCGCGACGCGCGCGTCACGCGCGAGGGCACTCGGCTCGTGATCGAGCGCGCCGGGTCGCACCGCGTCGATCTGGTACGCGCGGGGGCGGCGGCGATCTGGCGGTCCGGCCAGTCGATCCACGCCCTGCAGGTGCCCGCCGAGCTATATTCGTAGGCCATGGACGAGGAGTTCGAGCCGGACGCGCTCCTCGAGCGGCTGCGCGTGATCGAGGAGCAGCCGCTCGAGACACGAGCGGAGGCGCTCGCGCGCGTGCACGACGAGCTGCGCCGCGAGCTCGACAGCGGCGACCGCGGCGATCGCGGGCTGGGGGACGCCCTCCGCTCCGGCGCTCAGGAGGGACGAGGAGAGCGGCCGTGACGACCGCGCGACGCCGACGAGGCTCTCGCGCACCGCGCGCGAGAAGCCGTGCCCGAGCGCGCTAGGCTCGACGTCGAGCTCGCGCGTCGCGGGCTCGCGCGCAGCCGATCGCACGCCGCGCAGCTCGTCGCCGCGGGTCTCGTGACCGTCGAGGGCCGGCCGGCGACGAGGTCCTCGGCGCCCGTCGCGCCCGAGGATCGCGTCGAGGTCGCCGAGCCCGACCACTATGTCGGGCGGGCCGCCCACAAGCTCGTCGCGGCGCTCGACTCCTTCGCCATCCCCGTCGCCGGCCGTGTCGCGCTCGACGTGGGGGCCTCGACGGGCGGGTTCACGCACGTGATGCTCGAACGCGGGGCCACGCGGGTCGTCGCGCTCGACGTCGGGCACGGGCAGCTCGACGCGCGCGTCGCGTCCGATCCGCGCGTGCTCTCGCTCGAGGGCGTGAACGCGCGCTTCCTCACACGCGAGCGGCTCGAGCGGCTCGCGGGGCCGGTGCGCCCGGACCTCGTCGTCGCCGACCTTTCCTTCATCTCGTTGCGCACGGTGCTCCCGGCGCTCGTCGCGACCGTGGGCACGGAGGCGGACGTCGTCGTGCTCGTGAAGCCCCAGTTCGAGGTAGGCCGCGCGGGTGTGCACGAGGGCGTCGTGCGGGACCCGGCGCTGCGTCTGGACGCGCTCACGGCCGTCCTGTGGGCGGCGTGGGACGAGGGGCTGCGGGTCGCGGGCGTCATCGCCTCGCCCCTCGCGGGGGCGAAGGGCAACCGCGAGTACCTCGCCCACTTCGCGCCCTCGGGCACGGACCCCGGGGAGCTCGCGGAACGCCTCGCCGCGCTCGCCTGATCGACCGGCCGACCTCTGACTGGCGGGCCGACCTCTGACTGGCGGGCCGACCTCTGACTGGCGGGCCGACCTCTGACTGACCGGTCGACCGGGCGGGCTGGGCCGCCGGCGCCCACCGCGCCGAGCCCTCCTCCACACGGCGGCGGGTGCTGCGCGCATCCCGGGCGACGTGCGCGTTCCGCCCGGGGCGCTCGCCGATCCGACAGAATGGAATCCGGCGACCGAGCGGTCGGGACACGGTCGGGATACGGAGGACTGCCCATGGGATCCGGCGACCGCCACATCCTCGTCGTCTCGCACACCGGTCGCCGGGACTCCCTCGAGGCGGGCGTCGAGGTCGCCCGCCGCCTCGCTGCGGCAGGCGTGCATCCGGTCGTCGCGGACCAGGACCACGCGGACGTCGTCCGGTTCGCCCCCGAGCTGCGCGGGGTCGACGTGCTCGGCCGTGACATCGACCTCGATCGCATCGAGCTCGCGATCGTGCTCGGCGGCGACGGGACGATCCTGCGCGCCGCGGAGCTCCTGCGGGGGGTCGGTGCGCCGCTGCTCGGCGTGAACCTCGGCCACGTCGGCTTCCTCGCCGAGAGCGAGCGCGACGACCTCGGCCACACCGTCGATCGTGCGCTCGCGCGGCGGTACACCGTCGAGGAGCGCATGACCCTCGGCGTCGTCGTGACCGTCGGGTCCGAGGTCGTGTACGAGACGTGGGCGCTCAACGAGGCGACCGTCGAGAAGGCGAGCCGGGAGCGGATGCTCGAGGTCGTCGTCGAGGTCGACGGCCGGCCGCTCTCGAGCTTCGGATGCGACGGCGTCGTCATGTCGACCTCGACGGGATCGACCGCCTACTCCTTCTCGGCGGGCGGCCCCATCGTCTGGCCGAGCCTCGAGGCGATGCTCCTCGTGCCGCTGAGCGCGCATGCGCTCTTCGCGCGCCCCCTCGTCGTCGGACCGCACTCGTCGTTCGCGATAGAGGTGCTCCACCGCAACCAGGGCACGGGCGTCCTGTGGTGCGACGGTCGCCGCACGCACGAGCTGCCTCCCGGGGCGCGCGTCGCCGTGCGCAAGCATCCCGAGCCGGTCCGGCTCGCGCGGCTGCACCACGGCCCGTTCACCGACCGTCTCGTGGGCAAGTTCTCCCTGCCCGTGACCGGCTGGCGCGGACCGCAGGGCGCGGGGGTGCCGTCGGAGTGATCGAGGAGATCTCGATCCGCGATCTCGGGGTCATCGGCGAGGCGCGCCTGCCGCTCGGTCCCGGCTTCACCGCGCTCACGGGCGAGACGGGCGCGGGCAAGACGATGGTCGTGACCGCTCTCGGGCTCCTGCTCGGCGAGCGCGCCGACGCGGCTGCCGTGCGCTCGGGGAGTCCGCAGGCGCTCGTCGAGGGTCAGTGGGAGATCGACGAGGACGGCGCCGTCGCCGAGCGCGTGCGCGATGCGGGCGGCGACGTGGACCCGGTCGGCCGGGGACGCGCGGCGCTCGTGCTCTCCCGCTCGGTCTCGAGCGAGGGCCGCAGTCGCGCGACGGTCGGGGGTCGATCCGCGCCCGTCGGCGTGCTCGCGGAGCTCGCCGAGCACCTCGTCGTCGTGCACGGACAGTCGGACCAGACACGACTGCGCTCGGCGACCGCACAGCGCGAGGCGCTCGACCGCTTCGCGGGAGCCGAGCTCGCCGCCGTGCTCGGCGAGTACCGGGAGGCCTTCACGCGCTGGCAGCAGGAGCAGGGCGAGCTCGAGCTGCTCGTCGCCGAGCGCGACCGTCGGGCGCGGGAGGCGGACGAGCTGCGCGCGGACGTCGAGGAGATCGAGCGCCTCGCGCCGCGCCGCGGCGAGGACGAGGAGCTCGCGGAGCGCACCGAGCGGCTCGGCAACATCGAGCAGCTGCGCGTCGCCGCGAGCCAGGCGCACGAGCTCATCTCCTCCCAGTCTCTCGGTGATGTGCAGGACGTCACGGCGCTCCTCGACGCCGCGCGGCGCGCGATCGAGCGCGTCGTGCCGCACGACCCCGCGCTCGCTCCCGTCGCCGAGGCGCTCGAGAGCGTCTCGTTCGCGGTCGCCGACGTCTCCTCCCAGCTCGCCGAGTACCTCGCCGGGCTGGACACGGACGGATCCGTCGAGCTCGAGGCCGCCCAGGAGCGCCGAGCGGCCCTCGCGGCCCTCGCGCGCCGGCACGGCGGCTCGCTCGACGCGGCGCTCGACTTCCTCGACGCCGCGAGCGGGCGCCTGCTCGAGCTCGACATGGACGGCGAGCGGATCGGGCGCCTCACGACGAGCACGGAGGCCGGGCGCGCGCACGCTCTCGAGCTCGCGGAGCGCATCTCGGCGCTGCGCCGCCAGGCGGCCCAGCGCCTCGGGCACGCCGTGACGGAGGAGCTCTCGGCGCTCGCGATGCCGGACGCGCGCGTCACGGTCGCGGTCGAGGATCGCGGCGACCACACCATGAACGGCAAGGATGCCGTCGCCATCCTCCTGCAGCCGCATCCCGGCGCGGAGCCGCGACCCATCGCGCGCGGGGCGTCCGGCGGAGAGCTCTCGCGCGTCATGCTCGCGCTCGAGGTCGTGCTCGCCGGCACGGATCCCGTGCCGACGTTCGTGTTCGACGAGGTCGACGCGGGCGTGGGCGGCGCGAGCGCGATCGAGATCGGACGGCGCCTCGCGCGTCTCGCGCGCAGTGCCCAGGTCATCGTCGTCACGCACCTCGCGCAAGTGGCGGCCTTCGCGACCAACCACCTCACCGTCGTCAAGGACGTCGACGGATCGGTCACCGCCTCGAGCGTCCGCCAGCTCTCCGGCGACGAGCGCGTCGCCGAGATGGCACGGCTGCTGAGCGGCCTGCCCGACTCGGAGAGCGGGCTCGCGCACGCGCGCGAGCTGCTCGACCTCGCCCGAGCGGGCTCGACATGACGGCGGATGCGCCTGTCGCTATGGTCCGCGGCGGCGCGGGCCGGATAGGATGGAAGCCCGTGGTGGATTCTTCGGACGCGGGCGGTTCTGGGCACGTCACCAAGCACATCTTCGTCACCGGGGGCGTCGTGTCGTCCCTCGGCAAGGGCTTGACGGCCGCGAGTCTGGGCAACCTCCTCACCGCGCGCGGCGTCCGGGTCGTCATGCAGAAGCTCGACCCGTACCTCAACGTCGACCCGGGCACGATGAACCCCTTCCAGCACGGTGAGGTGTTCGTGA
>JAATFA010000057.1 GCA_015655445.1 Actinomycetales bacterium
ATCGAGCCGCACGAGCCCGTCGACAAGGACCTCTACGAGCTGCCGCCCGAGGAGGCGAAGAACATCCCCCAGGTGCCGGGATCGCTCGAGGCGGCCCTCGCGGCGCTCGAGGCCGACCACGACTTCCTGCTCGAGGGGGGCGTGTTCACGGAGGACCTCATCCAGACCTGGATCGACTACAAGCGGGAGAAGGAGCTGCTCCCGTTCGCGCAGCGTCCGCACCCGTTCGAGTACGAGCTGTACTTCTCGGTCTGATCCGAGCCAGAGCGGACCGGGGGCCGCATCCCGCACGGGGTGCGGCCCCTTGTCGTCCGGGGGTCGGCGTCCGGATCGGTCAGCGCGAGGAGCCGTAGAAGAGGCGATCGAAGACCTGCCGCGCGCGTCGCGTCGTGCGCAGATAGTCCTCCTCGAGCCTGCTCGCCGATCGCGGCGGATACTCGAGGAGGCGCGCGACGCCCTCGAGCTGCTGACGGTCCACGGGCAGCACGTCGGAGGTCTTCGCCGTCCACAGCGTGAGCGCGGAGCGGGCGCGCGAGGCGATGATCCACGCGTCGCGCAGGCGCCTCCCGTCCTCCTCCGTGAGCAGTCCCGCCTCCACCTCCGCCGCGAGCGCGTGGAGGGTCGACGTCGTGCGGAGGGCGGGGATGCGGGCGGCGTGCTGGAGCTGGAGGAGCTGCACGAGCCACTCGACGTCGCTGAGCGACCCACGCCCGAGCTTGAGGTGGCGCGCGGGGTCCGCGCCCTGCGGCAGCCGCTCCGACTCCACGCGGGCCTTGATCCGCTTGACCTCGCGCACGTCGGCGTCGCTGATCGCAGCAGGATAGCGCACCTCGTCGGCGAGGGACTCGAAGTCGCGCAGGAGGCCCTCGTCGCCCGCGACGCCCCGCGCGCGCAGGAGCGCTTGCGCCTCCCACGTGAGCGACCAGCGCTCGTAGTAGGCGCGGTAGGAGTCGAGCGAGCGCACGATAGCCCCCGTCTTGCCCTCCGGCCGCAGCCCCATGTCGAGGTCGAGCGGAAGACGCAGATCCTCGGTGAGCCGGTTGAGCTCGTGCACGATCGTCTCGGCGCGGCGCTGCGCGTGCTCCGGTTCGGCGCCGGTGCGGCGGTAGACGTAGATGACGTCGGCGTCGGAGCCGAAGCCGAGCTCCCTGCCGCCGTAGCGGCCGAGGGCGACGACGCCGAACTCGATGCCGTCCTCCTCCGGGTGCACGAGCGCGAGCACGCCCGCGAGGATCGCGCTCGTGACGTCGCTCAACGCCACACCGAGCTCCTCGATCGTGATCGCGCCGAGGATCGCGGCGAGCGCGAGCCGGAGCACCTCGCGCCGCCGCGCCGTGCGGAGCGCGAGCGCGGCCGCCTCGGCGTCGTCGGCGTGGCGCGCGACCGTCGCGCGGCTCTCCTCGAGGAGCGCGGACGCGGGACGCGGACGCAGCTCGCCCTCGTCCTCGAGCCACGCCGCGGCCTCGGGGATGCGCTCGAAGAGCGAGGCGACGAACCGGGACGCCGAGAGCACGGTCGCGAGCTGGTGCGCGGCCGCGGAGGAGTCGCGCAGCATCCGGAGGAACCAGTACGCCTCGCCGAGGTCCTCGCTCAGGCGCCGGAAGGCGAGCAGCCCGCCGTCGGGGTCGGCGCCCTCCGCGAACCACTCGAGCATGACGGGCAGGAGCGTGCGCTGGATCGACGCGCGGCGGGAGACTCCGCCCGTGAGCGCGGCGATGTGGCGCAGCGCGCCCTCCGGGTCGCGGAAGCCGATCGCGGCGAGGCGCGCGGCCGCCTGCTCGTTCGTGAGCGCGTACCCGTCGGCCGGCAGCGCCGCGACCGCGGACAGCAGCGGGCGGTAGAACAGGCGCTCGTGCAGCGAGCGCACGGCGACCTTCGTGCGCTGCCACGACGCCATGAGCTCCTCCGCGCTCGTGAAGAGGCCCGTCGCGCGCGCGAGGATGCGCAGCCGCTCCTCGTCGCGCGGCATGAGGTGCGTGCGGCGCAGGCGCGCGAGCTGCAGCCGGTGCTCGAGCAGGCGCAGCAGGCGGTAGTCCCGCGCGAACTCGGCGGACTCGACGCGACCGATGTAGCCGCGGTCGGCGAGCGCGGCGAGGGCGTCGAGCGTGCCGCGCTCGCGAACCTCCGGATCGTGGGCGCCGTGCACGAGCTGCAGGAGCTGGATCGTGAACTCGACGTCGCGCAGGCCCCCCGGGCCGAGCTTGAGCTGCACGTCGCGCTCGTCGGCGGGGATCGCGGCCGTCACGCGCTCGCGCATGCGCTGCACCGACTCGACGAAGCTCTCCCGCGTCGAGCTCGACCACACGAGCGGCGAGAGCGCCGCGACGTACCGCTCGCCCAGCGATCGGTCGCCCGCGATCGGTCGCGCCTTGAGAAGCGCCTGGAACTCCCAGCTCTGCGCCCAGCGCTCGTAGTAGTGCACGTGCGACTCGAGGGTGCGCACGAGCGCGCCGTCCTTGCCCTCCGGGCGGAGGTTCGCGTCGACCTCCCACAGCGCCGGCTCGATCGCGAGCTCGCCGATGCCGCGCATCGTCCCGATCGCGAGCCGCGTGCCGATCTCGACGGCGCGGTCGGGTGGGAGCCCGTCCCGTCCCTCGACGACGAAGATGACGTCCACGTCGCTCACGTAGTTGAGCTCGCGCGCACCTGCCTTGCCCATGCCGATGATCGCGAGCGAGGTCGCCTCGACCTCCTCCGGCGGGAACGTCGCGCTCGCCCGCGCGACGTCGAGGGACGCGTCGAGCGCCGCGCCGGCGAGGTCGGCGAGGCTCGCGGCGACGGCGCTCACGGCCGCGAGCGGGTCCGGCTGCTCGAGGTCCCACGCGGCGATGCGCATGAGCTCGCGCCGGTAGCGCGTGCGGAGCGCGCTCACGGCTTCCTCCCCGCGGAGGCCCTCGACGGCACCCCGCACGGAGGCGCTCAGCTCGGCCGCCGGCGGCAGGACGCGGCCGACCTCCCCGAGCACGCGCGCCTCCGCGGGATGACGGCGCAGGAAGTCCGCGAGGCCCGCCGACGCGCCGAGCACGCGCACGAGCCGCTCCGCGACGCGATCATCCTCGAGCACCCCGCCGATGCGGGGCGCGAGGTCGAGGAAGGCCGCGAGCGCCTGATCCGGATCGGCGGCCGACGCGAAGAGCGGCGCGAAGCGCGCGTCGATGCCGTCGAGGCGCTCGCGCGCGACCGTCAGGTTCGCGAAGCCGAGACGGGCGAGCTCGGTGAGGGTGGACTGGCTGCGCTGCATGACGACGGTCCCCGACCGTCAGAGGACCTCGAGGTAGGACTCCAGCTCGAACGGCGTCACCTGCGCGCGGTATCCGCGCCACTCCTTGCGCTTGTTGAGGAGCACGAAATTGAAGACCTGCTCGCCGAGCGTCTCGGCGACGAGCTCGGAGTCCTCCATGATCGTGAGCGCCTCGTCGAGGCTCGACGGGAGCTGGCGGTACCCGAGGGCGCGCCTCTCCGCGTCGCTCAGGCTCCACACGTCGTTTTCCGCCTCGGGCGGCAGCTCGTAGCCACCCTCGATCCCCTTGAGACCGGCCGCGAGCAGGACGGAGAAGGCGAGGTAGGGGTTCGCCGCCGAGTCGATCGCACGGTACTCGACGCGCGAGCTCTGCCCCTTGCCGGGCTTGTAGAGCGGCACGCGCACGAGGGCCGAGCGGTTGTTGTGCCCCCACGTGACGAAGCTCGGCGCCTCGTCGCCGCCCCACAGGCGCTTGTAGGAGTTGACGAACTGGTTCGTCACGGCCGTGATCTCGGGCGCGTGCGTGAGCAGGCCCGCGACGAACTGCCGGCCGATCGAGGAGAGCTGGTACTGGCCGGCCGGGTCGTAGAACGCGTTCGTGTCACCCTCGAAGAGGGACATGTGCGTGTGCATGCCCGAGCCCGGGTGGCCCGTGAGCGGCTTGGGCATGAACGTCGCGTACACGCCCTGCTCGATCGCGACCTCCTTGATGACCGTGCGGAAGGTCATGATGTTGTCGGCCGTGGTCAGGGCGTCCGCGTAGCGCAGATCGATCTCGTTATGGCCGGGACCACCCTCGTGATGGCTGTACTCGACGGAGATGCCGAGGTCCTCCAGCATGCGCACCGACCGTCGGCGGAAGTCGTGCGCCGTGCCGCCGGGGACGTTGTCGAAGTAGCCCGCCGAGTCCACCGGC
>JAATFA010000038.1 GCA_015655445.1 Actinomycetales bacterium
CATCGTCAAGCCCGCCGACCTCAAGGGCAAGAAGGTCGGCAGCTGGGGCTACGGCAACGAATGGGAGCTCTTCGCCGGCATGCAGAAGGCGGGCATCGACACGACGAAGGACATCACGCTCGTCCAGCAGGCGTTCGACATGAACGGGTTCCTCTCCGGCGACATCGACGCGGCACAGGCGATGACGTACAACGAGTACGCGCAAGTGCTCGAGTCGGTCAACCCGAAGACGGGCCAGCTCTACACGCCCGACGACCTCAACGTCATCAACTGGAACGACTACGGCACGGCGATGCTCCAGGACGCGATCTGGGCCGACGCGGACCGCCTCGCGAACGACAAGGCGTACGACGAGACGACCGTGAAGTTCATCAAGGCCTCCATCCAGGGCTGGATCTACGCGCGCGACCACCCGCAGGAGGCCGCGGACATCGTGACGAAGGCGGGATCGACGCTCGGCACGAGCCACCAGCTCTGGATGACCAACGAGGTCAACAAGCTCATCTGGCCCTCCACGGGCGGCATCGGGATGATCGAGAAGAAGGCGTGGGACCAGACGGTCGACATCGCGCTCAAGACCAAGAACGACACCGGCTCGACGATCATCACGAAGGACCCGCCGAAGACCGCGTACTCCAACGAGTACGTGACGAAGGCGCTCGACGAGCTCAAGTCCGAGGGCGCGGACGTCATGGGCAGCGGCTTCGCGCCCATCACGGTGACCCTCAAGGAGGGCGGCAAGTAGCGGCTATCGTGAGGTGCGGGGGCGTGCCGCCCCCGCACCTCCGTCTCGCCTGGGCTCTCGAGGCGATCCCGACGGATGCGGTCCCCGAGAGCCGGGCCGCGAGGACCACCATGACCGACAGCACGACGACGGCCGCCGCGGCGGCCGCCCCCACGGCGCCCGGGGAGTGCGCCCTCGCCCTCGACCGCTCCCACGTCTTCCACTCCTGGTCGGCGCAGGCGAGCCTCGCGCCGCTCGCGATCGCGGGGGCGGCCGGCTGCGAGGTGTGGGACTTCGACGGGCGCCGCTACCTCGACTTCTCGAGCCAGCTCGTCAACACGAACATCGGGCACGCCCATCCGAAGGTCGTCGCGGCGATCCAGGAGCAGGCCGCGCTCCTGGCGACGGTCGCCCCCGCGCACGCGAACCTCACGCGCGGCGAGGCGGCGCGGCGCATCCTCGAGAAGGCGGGCGGGGCGTTCGAGAAGGTCTTCTTCACCAACGGCGGCGCCGACGCGAACGAGAACGCCATGCGGCTCGCGCGCCTCGTGACCGGACGCGACACGATCCTCAGCCACTACCGCAGCTACCACGGCAACACGGGCGCCGCGGTCGTCGCGACCGGCGACTGGCGGCGCGCACCCAACCAGTACGCGCGCGGCCACGTCCACTTCTTCGGCCCGTTCCCGTACCGCAGCGAGTTCTGGTCCTCGAGCCCGGAGGAGGAGAGCGAGCGCGCCCTGCACCACCTCGAGCGCGTCGTGCAGGCCGAGGGGCCATCGACGATCGCGGCGATCCTCGTCGAGGGCGTTCCCGGCACCGCGGGCGTTCTCGTGCCGCCGCCCGGGTATCTCGCGGGCCTGCGCGCGATCGCCGACCGGTACGGGATCCTGCTCATCGTCGACGAGGTCATGTCCGGCTTCGGTCGCACGGGGGACTGGTTCTCGTGGCAGAGCCCGCGGATCAACCCGGAGGGCGTCGTGCCCGATCTCGTGACGTTCGCGAAGGGCGTCAACTCGGGGTACGTGCCCGTCGGCGGCGTGCTCATCCCGCCCGCGATCGCGCACGCGTTCGACGAGCGCGTGTTCCCGGGCGGCCTCACGTACTCCGGTCCCCCGCTCGCGGCGGCGTCGATCGTCGCCTCGATCGACGCGATGGAGTCGGAGGGCATCGTCGCGAACGCCGCGCGCGTCGGGCGCTACGTGCTCGGCCCGGGTCTCGCGGCGCTCGCCGAGCGGCATCCCCTCATCGGGGAGGTGCGCGGTCTCGGCGTCTTCTGGGCTCTCGACCTCGTCGTCGACCGCGCCACGCGCGAGCCCGTGCCCGCCGCGACGATCGGCGCGCTCAAGGCGGAGCTGCTCGCGCGCGGCCTCCTGCCGTTCACGGCCGACAACCGCATCCACGTCGTGCCGCCGTGCATCGTCACCGACGAGGAGGTCGAGCGCGCCCTCGCGATCTACGACGAGGCGTTCGCGGCGGTCGAGGCCGGGTGAGGGCGGCCGCCGCGGGTCGCGCGCTGTGGGCGAACGCCCGCGGGACGCCGCTCGCCGCGGCGTAGACTCGTCGTCCGTGCGCGCCCAGCCGTATACCCTCGTCGTCCGCGATCTCGTCCACCGTCCCGGTGAGCAGCGGGAGCGCGGGCTCGACCTCGCCGCGCCCGAGCGGCTCGGAGCGGGCGTCGCGTTCGTGCCGGAGGGCGCCCCGCTGCGCCTCGACGTGCGCCTCGAGGGCCTGCACGAGGGCATCCTCGCGACAGGCACGGTGCACACGACGGCCGTCGGCGAGTGCGTGCGCTGCCTCGACGACATCGCGTTCGCGGTCGATGTCGAGTTCCAGGAGCTTTTCGCGTATTCTGGTGTCGACTCTGACGACTACACGGTGTCCGACGACGCGATCGACCTGGAGCCCGTGGTCAGGGACGCGGTGGTGCTCTCACTGCCGTTCCAACCGGTCTGCCGTCCGGACTGTCCAGGACTCGACCCGGCGACGGGCGAGCGTCTGGCGGACTCCCCGGAGCGGACCCCGCGAGACGTGATCGATCCGCGCTGGGCCGCTCTCGAGGGGTTCCGGGCGGCGCAGCCCCGAGACGACGGAACCGCCGGTTCCGCTAGAGAGAAGAGATAGCCATGGCCGTTCCCAAGCGCAAGCAGTCGCGCGCCAACACCCGTGCGCGCCGCTCGCAGTGGAAGGCGGACGCTCCCACGCTCGTCAAGACGGTCGAGAACGGCCGCGTGACCTACAGCCTTCCGCACCGCGCGAAGGTCGTCGAGGACTCCGCCGGCACGCCGCTGTTCCTCGAGTACAAGGGCCGCAAGGTCGCCGACGTCTGAGACACCGGTGGGCGAGGCGCTCGCCTCGCCGGACGAGCTCGCCGCGAAGCTCGGGATCGAGATCGATCCCGAGCTTCTGCGCGTCGCCCTCACGCACCGGTCCTACGCGTACGAGCACGAGGGCGTCCGGCACAACGAGCGGCTCGAGTTCCTCGGCGACGCCGTGCTCGGCCTCGCCGTCACGGTCATGCTCTTCGAGCGGTTCCCCGACATCCCGGAGGGCGAGCTCGCCAAGCGCCGATCGTCGCTCGTGAGCTCGGACGCCCTCGCCGTGTGCGCGCGCGGGATCGAGCTCGGCCGCTACCTGCGGCTCGGGCGCGGCGAGGAGCTCACGCACGGCCGGCAGAAGGCCTCGATCCTCGCCGACGCCCTCGAGGCGGTGTTCGGCATCGTCCACCTCGCGTGCGGGGCCGAGGTCGCGCGCGACCTCGTCCTGCGGCTCATCGCGCCCCTCGCCGTCGACGAGTCGCGCTACGACACGACGGATCCGAAGACGAGCCTGCAGGAGTACGCCGCGCGGCAGGGACTCGGCACACCCGTCTACGAGGTCACCTCGAGCGGTCCGGACCACTCCAAGCGCTTCCGCGCGACCGTGCTCCTCGGCGGACGCGCGATCGCTCGCGGCGAGGCGACGAGCAAGAAGCGGGCGGAGATGGCGGCCGCGCTGGAGGCATGGAGCCGCTTGCGCGCCGAGTCGAGCTGATGCCGGAGCTCCCGGAGGTCGAGGTCGTGCGCGCGGGCCTCGAGCCCGTCGTCACGGGCGCCGTCGTCACCTCCGTCGTCGTGCGCGAGGAGCGGTCGCTGCGACGGCACGGCGGGCCCGCGGAGGACTTCGCCGAGCGGCTCACGGGCCGCACGATGCTGCCGCCGCTGCGGCGCGGCAAGTTCCTGTGGATCCCGCTGGTGCCGCGCGGCGCGGACGAGCACCCCGACGCGCTCCTCGTGCACCTCGGCATGAGCGGCCAGGTGCTCCTGCGCGACCGCACGGTCGAGGACCGGCTCACGCGCATCCGCGTCGACGTGGACTCGCCCGGCCACGGTCCCCTGCGTCTCGCGTTCGTCGACCAGCGCATGTTCGGGTCGATGGCCCTCGACCGGCTCGTGCCGACGGGCGTCGTGGGAGAGCGCGTGCCCGCCCAGGTCGCCCACATCGCGCGCGACCCGCTCGACCCGCGCTTCTCCGACGCGGCGTTCCTCGCGGCGCTGCGCGCGCGGCGCACGGGGATCAAGCGCGCGCTGCTCGACCAGACGCTCGTGAGCGGCATCGGCAACATCTACGCGGACGAGGCGCTGTGGGCCGCGCGCGTGCACTACGACGAGCCCGCGGCGGCGCTCGGGCGCGTCCGCGCCGCGCGCGTCCTCGCGGAGGTGCGGCTCGTGCTCGCGCGGGCGCTCGAGGAGGGCGGCACGAGCTTCGACGCGCAGTACGTCAACGTCAACGGCGCGTCCGGGTACTTCTCCCGCTCGCTCCGTGTCTACGGGCGGCAGGGCGAGCCGTGCCCGCGATGCGGCCGCCCGATCGTGCGCGAGCGGTTCATGAACCGCGGCTCGCACCTGTGCCCGCGGTGCCAGCGCCGCCCCTCCCCCCTCCCTCCCGTCCCTCTCGCCGAAGTGTGAGGTGGTGTGGTTTCGGCATGCCGAAACCCGCACCACCTCACACTTCGGCGGAACGAGCGGGCGGGCGCCGCGGGTGGGGGGCGGCGGCCGGGCGGATCAGGCGAGCAGCCAGCCGTTCTCGGCCGCGATGCGTCCCGCCTCCGCGGCGTTGCGTGCGCCCGTCTTGCCGATCGCCGAGGAGAGGTGGTTGCGCACAGTGCCCTCGGAGAGGTGGAGCGCGGACGCGACGCCGCTCGCCGTGCCCGCGCTGCGCAGGGCGAGCAGCACCTCCGTCTCGCGCCGCGTGAGGGGCGAGCGCCCCGCCGCGAGCGACTCGGCGGCGAGCGCCGGGTCGACGACGTGCAGCCCCGCGGCGACGCGGCGCACCGCATCGGCGAGCTGCGCGGCGGGCATGTCCTTGACGACGAAGCCGAGCGCTCCCGCCTCGAGCGCTCGCCGCAGGTATCCCGGCCGACCGAACGTCGTCACGATGAGGCTGCGGCACTCCGGCAGCTCGAGCGCGAGCCGCTGCGCCGCCGCGACCCCGTCCAGCCCGGGCATCTCGACGTCGAGGAGCGCGACGTCCGCGCGCGCGTCGCGAGCAGCGGCGAGCACCTCGTCGCCGCGGCCCACTTGCGCGACGACCTCAAGGTCCGGCTCGAGGTCGAGGAGAGAGGCGAGGGCGCCCCGCACGAGCGCCTGGTCGTCCGCGACGAGGACGCGCACGGCGCTCACGCGAGCCTCGCCGCGAGCTCGAAGCCTCCGCGCGCCCCGCGACCGGCCGTGACCGTCGCGCCGGCCTGCTCCGCGCGCTCGCACAGGCCCCGCAGACCGTTGCCGGACTCTGCGACCTCCCCGCCGGGGCCGCACCCGTCGTCCTCGATGACGATGCGCTCGGCCTCGAGGTGCACCCAGCACCGGGAGGCGCCGGAGTGCCGGATGACGTTCGTCACGCCCTCGCGCAGGACCCACGCGAACGTCGCGCGCAGCCTGGGCTCGACGGCGTCGACCGATGCGGGCAGGTGCGGCTCGATGCCGGCCGCCGTGAGGGCGCGCTCAGCGGCGGCGAGCTCGGTCTCGAGCGAGACGGAGCGGTAATCGGAGACGGCGCGGCGCAGGTCGGCGAGCGCGCCGCGCGCGATGTCCTCGATCTCGGCGATCTCGGCCTCGGCGCGCTCAGGGTCACGCGCGACGAGCCGTCGAGCGAGCTCGGCCTTCACGGTCGCGACGGTGAGGGAGTGGCCGAGCACGTCGTGCAGGTCGCGCGCGAACCGCGCGCGCTCCTCGACGACCGCGAGACGCGCGATCTCCTCGTGCGCTTCGCGGAGGCTGCGCTGGGACGTCGCGATGAACGCGACGGCGAGGAAGCTCACGCAGCAGATGCCGGTCACGAAAGGGGCGAAGATCGTCTCGGCGTCGAACCCGTGGAGGGCCGAGACGGCGACCTGGACGAGCACGACGAGCGCCGAGAGGGGTGCGGACGTGCGCGCGGGGAGGCCCGTGAAGACCGCGACGGCCACGACGAGCAGCCATGTCCACACCGTGATCTCGCCGATGAGCGGGAACAGGCCGCACGTGAGCGCCCAGTAGCCGAGCACGACGAGCGTCTTCGTGCGTGGCGCCTCGGGGTAGACGAGGGCGCCGATGACGAGGAAGAGCGCGTAGACGACGGCGAGCCCGGCGAGACCGGCGAGCGTCAGCACGAGCGGGCGCCCGTCCGTGACGACGTCGACGACGACGATCGCCTGCCAGATGATGCCCGAGCCGGCGCCGACGAACCACTTCCGCGCGGCCGGGTGGCGCAGGCGGCTCCCGAGGTCCCGCCGCCGCGCCGAGGACGCGGCGCCCGGCTCCACCGCCCGCTGCCGCACGCTCGCCACTCTACTGCCGTCCTTCGTCGCCGGTCAGGCTCGTGCCGCGTCCCGGCGATAGCGCCAGGAGATGAGCGCCGCGAGCGCGAGCGTCCATGCCGCAAGCACGAGCACCGGCGCGAGCACCGCGCCGGGCCCGCCGGCGCCCATCTGCCCGAGCCGGTTGAGCCAGTACGAGGGCACGGCGTACGCGACGCTCGTCATCCACTGCGGCAGGATCTGCAGCGGCACCCACAGTCCGCCGAGGATCGCGAGCCCGAAGAACACGACCATGAAGAGCGGCTGCGCGAACTGGAGGCGCGCGAACTGCCCGACGAGGATCGCGAGAAGCGCGAACGGGATGATGCCGAGCTCGAGCCCCACGCCCGCGAGGAGCCAGTGCGTCGGCTCGAGGCGTGCGTGGAGCACGAGGACCGCGACGGCGACGACGATGATGATCGCGATCGCGGACACCGCGAGCGCGGCGCCGACCTTCGACGCGAGGTAGCCGGCCGCGCTGAGCGGCGTCACGCGCAGCTGGCGGTTCCAGCCGAGCGCGCGCTCAGCGACGATCGTGAAGGCCTGCCCGAGCGCGGCCATCATGCCGCCGTATCCTGCCATCTGGACGGTCGTGACGACGATCCACGGCAGCCGTGTCGTCGTGTCGGTCTCGGCTCCGTATGCGCCGCCGAAGATGAGGAGCATGACGACGGGCAGCGCGAAGGTGAAGACGAGCGAGCGGGCGTTGCGGAGCTGGCGCAGGGTCTCGAGGGACACGTACCGCACGTTCATCGGCCGGCCTCCTGCTCGGTCGCGGAGGTGAGGGCGAGGAAGGCGTCGTCCATCGTGCGGGCGGAGACGAGCACGTCACGCGCGTCGGGCCAGGTCGCGAGCAGGGCGCGCAGCGTCGCATCGGAGTCGGCGCTCGTGAGCGTCACGCGCGTGCCGCGTCGTTCGACGGACGTGACCGCCGGCAGCGCGGCGAGCGGGGCGTCGGCGTGGGTCGTGAAGGAGATCGTGCGGCCGGCGACGACGGCCTTGACCTCGGCGGGCGTGCCGTCGGCGACGACGCGTCCCGCCTGGAGGATGACGACGCGATCGGCGAAGGCGTCCGCCTCGTCGAGGTAGTGGGTCGCGAAGACGACGGTGCGGCCGGAGGCGGTGAGCTCGCGCATCGAGGACCAGAAGAGGTGGCGCGCCTCGACGTCCATCGCGGCGGTCGGCTCGTCGAGCACGAGCAGGTCGGGGTCGGAGACGATCGCGACGGCGAAGCGGGCGCGCTGCGTCTCGCCCCCGCTGAGCCTGCTCACCCGCCGGGAGGCGATGCCGGTCGCGCCCGCGCGCTCGAGGGCGGGGCCGACTCCGCTCGGGCGCCGGTGCGCGGCGGCGACGAGCGCGACGCACTGGGCGACGGTGAGGTCAGGCAGGAGCGCGCCGCCCTGGAGCATGGCCCCGACGCGTCCGGCGACGATCGCGCGGCGGGGCGGCAGGCCGAAGAGCTCGGCGGCACCGGTCGTGGGGGAGCCGAGGCCGAGCGCGAGGTCGATCGTCGTCGTCTTGCCGGCGCCGTTGGGGCCGAGGAGCGCGACGACCTCGCCCGGCTCGATCGCGAGGGTCAGGTCGTCGACGGCGGTGACGGCGCCGAATCGCTTCGTCACGCCCGTCCACCGGATCGCGGATGTCGTCATGGTCCCACTGTCGCGCGCGGTCCGCGTCGGCGCCCACGGCATCCGTCACGATCCGGCCGTGACAGATCTCACCCTCCCCCACCTCCCGCTCTTCTCGCCGAAGTGTGAGTAGGTGCGGGTTTCGGCGCCCCGAAACCCGCACCTACTCACACTTCGGCGGTACCGGGCGGGATCGCGGCTGGGCGTCCGGGAGGCGCGGGCGGCGGGCGCTACCGTAGTGGCAGCCCGCAGACGGAAGGGAGGGCCGCGTGCACCTGAAGAGCCTCACGCTCAAGGGCTTCAAGTCGTTCGCGCAGCCGACGACCTTCGCGTTCGAGCCCGGCGTGACGTGCATCGTCGGCCCCAACGGATCGGGCAAGTCGAACGTCGTCGACGCCCTCGCCTGGGTCATGGGCGAGCAGGGCGCGAAGACGCTGCGCGGCGGCAAGATGGAGGACGTGATCTTCGCCGGCACGGCGACGCGCGGCCCGCTCGGGCGCGCGGAGGTCGTGCTCACGATCGACAACTCCGACGGCGCCCTCCCGATCGAGTACAGCGAGGTGACGATCTCGCGCACCCTCTTCCGCAACGGCGGGAGCGAGTACGCCATCAACGGCGAGAGCTGCCGCCTCCTCGACGTGCAGGAGCTGCTCTCCGACTCGGGCCTCGGCCGCGAGATGCACGTCATCGTCGGCCAGGGCCAGCTCGACGCCGTGCTGCACGCGAGCCCGGAGGAGCGCCGCGGGTTCATCGAGGAGGCCGCGGGCATCCTCAAGCACCGCAGGCGCAAGGAGAAGACCCAGCGCAAGCTCGAGGCGATGCAGGCGAACCTCGCGCGGCTGAGCGATCTCGCGGGGGAGGTCCGCCGCCAGCTCAAGCCCCTCGGCCGCCAGGCGGAGATCGCCCGCGAGGCCCAGCTCATCGCCTCGATCGTGCGGGACGCGCGTGCGCGCCTGCTCGCCGACGAGGTCGTCGCGCTCCGCGCCGCGCTCGCGGAGGCCTCCCACAGCGAGCACGAGCGCAAGAGCGAGCGCATCGTGCTGCAGGAGCGGCTCGACCAGGTGCGGCTGCGGCAGGGACGGATCGAGCAGCGGGCGACGGGCGACGCGGTCGACGAGGCGCGACGGATCGCCTTCGCCCTCGAGCAGGCGCAGGAGCGCCTGCGCGGCCTCTTCACGCTCGCCAACCAGAAGCTCGCGATGCTCGCCCAGCAGGGCGAGGGGCCGGGTCCCGTCGCGACGGTGACGGAGGACGCGATCGAGGCGGTGCGCGCGGAGGCGGAGCGCCTGCGCGCCGAGGTCGTGGAGGCGGAGGCGGAGGTCGGGCGTGCGGCCGCGGCGACGACGACCGCGCGCGTCTCGCTCGACGCCCTCGACGAGGAGATCGGCGCGCAGAGCGCGCTCGTGTCCGAGCACGACCTCGTGGCCGCGCGGCTCGCGAGCGCGGTCGAGGTCGAGCGCTCGCGCCTCGCGGCAGTGCGCGGCGCCCAGCTGCGGCAGCGCAACGCGCTCGAGCAGGCGCAGGAGCGCCGAGACGCGGGTCGCGCCGAGTACGAGGCGGCGCTCGAGGAGGCGGAGTCCGCGGGCGACCGCGGGGAGCGCCCCGAGGAGGACGTGCGTGTCGCGGAGGCGCGCGTCGACGAGCTCGCCGCCGCGGTCGAGGATCTCCGCGAGCGGCTGCACGCGCAGGAGCGCGAGCGGGATGCGCTCGCGGCGCGCACGTCCGCGCTCTCCCTCGCGGTCGACACGGGCGACGGGGCGAACGCGCTCGTCGCCTCGGGCCTCGGCGGGCTCCGCGGCCTCGTCGCGGAGCACGTGCGCGTGGAGCCCGGGTTCGAGACGGCGATCGCGGCGGCGCTCGGCCCGCTCGCGGACGCCGTGCTCGCGGACGATCGCGAGAGCGCGTTCTCTGCGCTCGCGGCCGCGCGCGAGGGCGGCCACGGCCGCGTCGACGTCGTCGTCGCGAGCGCGGGGGACGGGGCCGGCACGTCCGCCGTCTCCGCGGTGCCCAGCACGCCCGGCACGGATGACCTCCCGCGCGGGCTGCGGCGCGCCCGCGACCTCGTGGTCGCGCCCGAGGGCGTGCTCGGCCTGCTCGACTCCGTGCTCGTCGCCGACGATCTCGACGCCGCGCGTGCGGCGTGGCCGCGCGTCGCCGCGCGCGAGGTCACGGTCATCACGCGCGCGGGCGAGGTGCTCAGCCGGTACGTGCTGCGCGGCGGGGGCGAGGAGGGCCGATCGCGGCTCGAGCTCACGGCCGAGCGCGACGCTGCCGCGGTGCGGCTCGCGGAGGTGTCGGCCGACATCGAGCGCACGCGCTTCGCGCTCGCCGAGCAGCGCGGCGCGCTCGAGTCGGCGCGGCAGCACGCGGGCGAGGCGCTCGCGGCCCTGCGCGCGTATGACGCGGCGGTCGCGGCCCACAACGAGCGGCTCGGGCGGCTCGGCGCCCAGCTCGAGGCGGTCGAGGCGGAGCAGGAGCGCCTCGCGGAGTCGCTCGCGGCGACGGCGGAGTCGGTGCGCGAGGCGGAGCGGGCGCTCGAGCGCGCCGTCGCGGCCGCCGAGGAGCACGCGGCGACACCGCGGCCGATCCTCGACGTCTCCGCGCGGGACGGGATGCTCGCGGAGCTCGAGGCTGCGCGATCGCGCGAGATGGAGGCGCGACTGCGGCTCGAGACGGCGCGCGAGCGCGTGCGCGCCGAGGAGCTGCGCGTCGCCGACCTCGAGCGCCAGCGCGAGGCCGAGCGGGCCGCCGCCGAGGAGCGTGCGCGACTGGCCGTGCTGCGCCGACGCCAGACGGAGAGCGCGAACCGCGTCGTCGCTGCCCTCCCGGCCGCCCTCGAGGTCGCCGACCGCGCGGTCGCGGAGGCGCGTGTGCGCCTCGCCGCCGCGGAGTCCGAGCGGTCGGCGCACACGGCGGAGCTCGCCGAGCTGCGACGCGAGGAGGCGGCCCTGCGGGAGCGCCTCTCCGCAGCGAGCGAGGCCGTGCACGGCATCGAGATGGAGCTCTACGAGAAGAAGCTGCACCTCTCCACGCTCCTCGAGCGCGCCGGCGAGGAGCTCGGGCTCGTCGAGGACGTGCTCGTGGCCGAGTACGGGCCGCATGTCCCGGTGCCCGACGACGTCCCGCACGAGGACGACGTCCCGCACGAGGACGACGTCTCGCTCGGCGAGGCGGAGACTCCCGGACGCCCCTTCGTGCGCGAGGAGCAGCGGCGTCGTCTCGCCGACGCGGAGCGCAAGCTCGCGCAGCTCGGGCGCGTCAACCCGCTCGCGCTCGAGGAGTTCGCGGCGCTCGAGCAGCGCTCGAAGTTCCTCACCGAGCAGCTCACCGACCTGCAGAACACGCGGCGCGACCTGCTCACGATCATCGACGAGGTCGACGCGAAGATGCAGGACATCTTCCGTGCCGCGTTCGAGGACACGCGTGCGGCGTTCGACCGCGTCTTCCCCGTCCTCTTCCCGGGCGGCAGCGGCAGTCTGAGCCTCACCGACCCGGACGACCTGCTCACGACGGGCGTCGAGGTCTCGGTCAAGCCCGCCGGCAAGCGCATCGAGCGGCTCTCGCTGCTCTCGGGCGGCGAGCGCTCGCTCGCGGCGATCGCGCTCCTCATCGCGATCTTCGAGGCGCGCCCGAGCCCCTTCTACATCATGGACGAGGTGGAGGCGGCGCTCGACGACGCGAACCTCGGACGCCTGCTCGCGATCTTCGAGGAGCTGCGGGAGACCTCCCAGCTCATCGTCATCACGCACCAGAAGCGCACGATGGAGATCGCCGACGCGCTGTACGGCGTCTCGATGCGCCAGGATGGCGTGAGCGCCGTCGTCGGCCAGCGCGTGGGCCAGGAGGCACGCGCGAGCTGATCCCGTGCGTCAGCTGAGCCGCTTCGCATCCGGCCCGAGCACGCGCAGCCAGCGGAAGCCGTGCCCCTCGAGCCGGATCGAGAGGCGCCCACGCTCGTCGAGGCGGTGCTCTCCTCCCGCGAGCAGGTCGACGAAGCGCGTCGAGGCGTCCGCCCGGTCGATCGCGAGGGAGAGCTCGCGCGGCTCGCGGGAGAAGTTGTGCAGCGCGATCATGCGCCCCTCCGGGTCCTCGAGCGCGTGGGCGAGCACGGACGGGTGCTCGTGGTCGAGCAGGGTGAGCTCGCCCCAGCCGATCTCCGCGGAGTTGCGGTAGCGCTCGACGAGGCGCCGCACGAACTGGAGCATCGATCCCGGATCGTGCCGCTGCTGGGACACGTTGACGTGCTCGGGGCCGAAGCGCCCCTCCACGACGGGGCCGACGAGCCGGTCGGCGTTCGAGAAGCCGCCGTGGCGCGACGTCGACCACTGCATGGGCGAGCGCACCTTGAGGCGCCCGGGCGCGGCGGGGTTCTCGCCCATCCCGATCTCCTCGCCGTAGAAGAGCACGGGCGTGCCCGGGAGCGAGAAGAGGAGGCTGTAGACCATGCGGATGCGCTGCTCGTCGCCCTCGAGCATGGTCGGCAGGCGGCGCACGATGCCGCGGCCGTAGGCGCGCATCGACTCGTCGGGGGCGAACGCCGCGAACACCTCGGCGCGCTCGTCGTCGGTGAGCCGGTCGAGCGTGAGCTCGTCGTGGTTGCGCACGAAGGTCGCCCACTGGTTCTCGGGCGCGAGCGCGGGGCGCTCGAGGAGTGCGTCGGCGAGGGGGCGGGCGTCCTCGCGCGCGAGCGCGAGGTAGAGGCGCTGCATGACGAGGAAGTCGAACTGCATCGTGAGCTCGTTGCCCTCGGGCCCGCCGAAGTACTCGAGCTGCCGGTCGTAGGGGAGGTTGACCTCGCCGAGCAGCATGGCCTCCCCGCTGCGGCGCGAGACGTAGGACCGCAGGGAGCGCAGGAACGAGTGCGCGCCCGCGGAGGAGGGGTCGACGAGATACGGCACGGCGTCGACGCGGAAGCCGCTGAGCCCCATCTGCATCCAGAAGCCGACGATCTTGGCGACCTCGTCCCGCACCTTCGGGTTGGCCATGTTGAGGTCGGGCTGCTCCTTGTAGAAGTGGTGCAGGTAGTACTGGCCCGTGCGCTCGTCGTGCTGCCACACGCCGTCCTCTTCGCCGGGGAAGACGTTGGCGGGCGAGCCGGCGGGCGGCTCGTCGCGCCAGACGTAGAAGTCGCGGAACGGGTTGTCGCGGCTTGACCGCGACTGGACGAACCAAGGATGCCGGTCCGAGGTGTGGCTGACGACGAGGTCGGCGATGACGCGCATGCCGCGGTCCTTCGCGGTGCGGATGATCTCGAGCAGGTCGCCGAGGTGGCCGAGGCGGCCGTCGACGTCGTAGTAGTCGGCGACGTCGTAGCCGTCGTCGCGCTCGGGGGAGGCGAAGAAGGGCATGAGCCACAGACACGTCACGCCGATCTCGGAGAGGTAGTCGAGCCGATGCGCGAGCCCCTCGAAGTCGCCCACGCCGTCGTCGTTCCAGTCCATGAAGGTCGCGACGTCGAGGCAGTAGACGACGGCGTTCTTCCACCACAGGTCGCTCGTGTCGGTGATCCGCATGGGCGCACGCCTCCGTGTGTCGGCCGGACCTCTCGACCCTAGCGAGTTCCTAAGCTAGGACCATGGCCGAACGCACCCCGTGGTCGCTCTCCGGCGCCTTGCGCGGCATGTTCTCGCGCCGCACGATCGACGAGGGCACGTGGCAGGACCTCGAGGACGCGCCGCTCGGCGCCGACTTCGGGCCCGACATCACCGAGGCGATCGTCGAGGAGCTGAACGCCAAGGTGGACCGCTACCACACGACGGATCCCGCGGATCTCCGGCGCATGCTGCGGGAGACGCTCGAGGAGCGCTTCACGAGGTTCGACACGACCCTCACGCTCACCGAGCGTCCCGCGGTCGTGCTCGTCGTCGGCGTCAACGGGGTGGGCAAGACGACGACGATCGGCAAGTTCGCGCGGTTCCTGAGGACGTTCGGCCGCAGCGTCGTCGTCGGCGCCGCCGACACCTTCCGCGCCGCGGCGGTCGAGCAGCTCGCGACGTGGGCGGAGCGCGCGGGCGCGCAGGTCGTCCGTCCGCAGCACGAGGGGCAGGATCCTGCGTCGGTCGCGTACCAGACGGTCGAGAAGGCGCAGCGCGAGGGGATCGAGATCGTCCTCATCGACACGGCGGGGCGCCTGCAGACGAAGGCGGGGCTCATGGACGAGCTCGCGAAGGTGCGGCGCGTCGTCGAGAAGCTCGCGCCCGTCTCGGAGGTGCTGCTCGTGCTCGACGCGACGACGGGGCAGAACGGCGTCGCGCAGGCGGAGGCGTTCATCGAGCACGCGGGCGTGACGGGCCTCGTCATCACGAAGCTCGACGGCTCGGCGAAGGGCGGCTTCGTGCTCGCCGTGCAGGAGCGAACGGGCATCCCCATCAAGCTCATCGGCCAGGGCGAGCGCATCGGCGATCTCACGGGCTTCACTCCGCACGTCTTCGTGCAGAACCTCATCGGCTAGCGCGCGCGGCGGCGCAGCGCGACGAGGACGAGCAGCGCGCCGGTCGCGGCCGTCGCGCCGGCGAGGGCGGCGGCGACGGCCGGGTCGCGGTCGACGCCCGTCGGCGCGAGCGTCGGCTGGGCGCCGGGGGACGCCGTCGTCGTGCCCACGTGGACGGTGCGCGGGAACGCGTTGATCCCCGTGCCCGCATCCCACGTGCCCAGGTCGGCGAGACGGATCGAGTAGGCGGGGTCGGCGCGGAGGGCCTCGGCGCGGTCGGGAAGCCACAGGCCCGGCGTGTACTCCCCCGCAGGGAGGTCTGCGGGCACGGCGACGTCCTCGTCGAGCACGACGTGCTGACCCGCCTTCCAGGCGCGCGGATCCGCGTCGAGGCGGACGGCCGTCACGTGCCCGCTCGCGGAGGCGAGGGTGAGGAGGACGGGGCGCGGGTTGATCGGCGAGGCCCACCCGACGTTGTCGATCCCGATCGTGACGTGCGCCGATCCTCCGAGCACGAGCGCAGCGGGGAGCGTCGCATCGGTCAGCTGGAGCCGATAGCCGAGGGATGCCGTGACGCGGTCCCAGCAGCCCTGAGCCTGGAGGATCGCGAGGGCGTCCGCGCGGAAGTCGCCGTCGAGGTAGCTGAAGTGCATCTGGGGCATCTCCCTGAGCGCGGTCGGGCAGCTCACGCGCGTGTCGCCCGTCCCGTTGCACGCGACGCCGCTCACGACGTGGTTCTCGCCGACGAGGCCGATCCGCTCCTTCTCGCCGGCGACGACGCCCGGGTCCCACGTGTCCGAGTCGTACTCGTTCGAGGCCCAGCAGTCCTGGTGGTTCCCGAGCCGGTCGCTCGGATCCGTGACGTCGGGCGTGAGCGCGAACAGGTCGCGCGGATAGCGGATCGCGATCTGCAGGGCCGCGGGGAACGCCGCGAGCTCCTCGTCCACGACCTCCTGCTTCACGTCCTGTCGGAGCGCGGAGTGGATGTCGTCCGGCTCGGTGCGGTTGTAGGTGCTGCAGTGCCATTCGCCGAACTCGCCGAGGAAGCCCGCCTCGAGCGAGGAGATGACGTCCTCGTTCGCGTGCACGGTCGCGGCGAGCTGGTCGATGTGGGCGAGGATGCGGTGCGCGGGCGCGTCGCTCGCCGTCGCCGGAGCACCGTCGTCGCCCTCCGCCGCGCACGCCGCCGTGCCCCCGGGCGAGTAGCTGAACCGCAGGATGGCCTTCATGCCGTTCAATCGCAGGAGCGCGAACGCGGCGTCGACGCGCGCGAACAGGTCGTCGGGCAGGCGGTCGACGTCGACGTAGCCGCTCAGGTCGACGTAGGCGCGGATGAGCGTGAAGCCCCGGCGTCGGGCGTCGTCGATCGTGCGCCGCGTGATGTCCTGGAACCGCGAGACGACGGAGTTGAGGCCGCGCTCGGGGTTGGCGATGTCGGGGCTCGGATCGGGCTCGAACGTCATGCGCACGGTCGTGGGGTCCGTCGCCGGGGAGTCGGCGGCCCGCTCCGCGGCGGAGGCTCCGGCGGCGGAGCCGGACGCGAGGAGCAGCCCCGCCGCGAGCAGCACCCCGAGGATGCCCGGGACGCCAGCCCTGCGCATGACCTGATCCGCCTGCCGCGACTGCCGCGCGTGGCCGTCGCCGTGCCGCTGCCTACGCGCTCGTGCCGCGTCGCCGAGCGCCGGACCGCGCTCGCAGCAGCACGAGCGCCGTGCCCGCGGCGACGACGAGCAGGCCGCAGGCCGCGAGGGCCCCGATCCTCGACCCGTCCGCGCCCGTCGCGGCGAGGGCCGTCCCGGCCGGCGTCGACGAGGCGGACGGCGTGGGCGTCGGGGTGGGAGCGGGCGTCGAGAACGCTGCCGCGATGGCGGGTGCCGTCTGCGCCGTGAGGAACGCGACGCCGGCCGTGTTGGGGTGCAGCCCGCCCGGCTCGATGTACGGCTCCTGGAGCAGGGAGCGGATGGTGACGCCGTTGATATAGGGGCTCGCGTCCTGCGGGCACGCGCTGTGCGCGACCGATCCGGGCTGGTCGTCGATGAACGTGAAGCCCGCCGCGGCCGCCTGCGCC
>JAATFA010000012.1 GCA_015655445.1 Actinomycetales bacterium
CCGCACGGGCCGCGCCGGCAAGACCGGCATCGCGGTGACCTTCGTCGACTGGGAGGACCTGCACAAGTGGGCCCTCATCAACCGGGCGCTCGAGTTCGGCCAGCCCGAGCCGACCGAGACCTACTCCTCTTCGCCGCACCTCTACACGGACCTGGACATTCCGGAGGGCACGAAGGGCCGTCTCAAGACGACCCCGAAGCCGAAGGTCGAGTCCGAGGTCGCGAAGCAGGGCCGCGCGGAGAGCGCGGGCGGCAGCGGAGCCCCGCGGCGCCGTCGGCGCACGAACGCGGGCGAGGCGACGGATGCCTCCTCCGAGGCCCCCGCGAAGGAGGCCGCCGGCGCCCACGACGGTCAGGGCGCCGAGCACCGCGACGGCAACGCGGCTCCGCGCCGCCGGCGGCGCCGCCGTTCGGGCGGATCGCAGCCCGCGACCCCGACGGCCTAGCAGTCTGCCCCACTGCCCCCTGCGGGACTTGCGTGAGGGAGCCATTCTGAACTGCGAGGGAACCAATGTTCCGTCGCGGCAACAATGGTTCCCTCGCGCGCAAAGCGGGTTCCCTCGTGCAAGTGGAACGAGAGAGCCCCGCCGGGTCGGGCCTCAGTAGCTGAGCAGCCCGCGGGCGCGGAACTGGCCGCGGACGCGGTCCACGAGCTCGGCCGACGGGGGCAGGGTGTCCTCAAGCGTGTAGTGCCGCCCCAGCTCGTGCCACTTCTCGCGGCCGAGCTGATGGAACGGCAGCACCTCGACGCGCGTGACCGTGCCGGCGCGCAGCTCGTTGAGAGAGGCCGTGTACTCCGCGACGCGTTCGACGTTGTCCCAGGCATCCGTCAGCCCGGGCACGAGCACGAAGCGCACCCACACCTCGACCCTGCCCTCGCGCGCGAGCCGCCGCCCGAACTCGAGCGTGGGCTCGAGCTGCCGCCCGGTCACCTCGCGGTAGGTCTCGGGGTCGCCCGACTTCACGTCGAGCAGCACGAGATCGGTGTCTGCGAGCGCCTCGTCCGAGAGCAGGCCGCCGAGGTAGCCCGAGGTGTCGAGGCAGGTGTGCACGCCGAGCTCCTTCGCGCCGCGCAGCACGCGGGCGCAGAAGGCGGGCTGCATGAGGATCTCGCCGCCCGAGAGGGTGAGGCCGCCGCCCGTCGCGGTGAAGATCGGCGCGTAGCGCGCGATGCGCTCGATGAGCTCGGCGGAGGTGACCTCGATGCCGTCCTTCAGGAACCACGTCTCGGGGTTCTGGCAGTACTGGCAGCGCAGCGGGCATCCGTTCACGAACACGGTCAGCCGGGTGCCGGGGCCGTCGACCGCCGTGACCAGCTCCCAGGAGTTGACGCTGCCGAACTCGCCGGTGCGCAGCCCGACCAGGCGGTCATGACGTGCGAGGTCCGGGGCGGGGCGCAGGTCCCCCAGCGCCCCGTTGTTGCTGATGGCGACAGGCATCCGCCCGTCACATGCTCTCGTGGAAAGTGCGCGACAGCACGTCGAGCTGCTGCTCGCGGGTGAGCCGCACGAAGTTGACGGCGTAGCCGGAGACGCGGATCGTCAGCTGCGGGTAGTTCTCGGGGTGCTCCATGGCGTCCTCGAGCGTCTCGCGGTTCAGCACGTTGACGTTCATGTGGTAGCCGTCCGTGCCGACCGAGGCATCGAGCAGGCCGGCCAGGTTGGCGGCGCGCTCCTCGCTCGTGCGGCCGAGACCGCTCGGCACGACGGTGTTGGTCAGCGAGATGCCGTCCTGCGCCTCGTCGTAGGGGATCTTCGCGACCGACAGCGCGCTCGCGAGCATCCCGTGCGTGTCCCGCCCGTTCATGGGGTTCGCCCCCGGTGCGAAGGGCTGGCCGGCACGGCGCCCGTCCGGCGTGTTGCCGGTGCTCTTGCCGTAGACGACGTTCGAGGTGATCGTCAGCACCGACTGGGTCGGCACCGCGTCGCGGTAGCACGGGTAGTGGCGGATCTTCTCCATGAACGTGCCGACCAGGTCGACGGCGATGGCATCCGCCCGCTCGTCGTCGTTGCCGTACGTCGGGAACTCGCCCGTCGTCTCGTAGTCGACCACGATGCCGCGCTCGTCGAAGACCGGCATGACCCGCGCGTACTTGATCGCCGACAGCGAGTCCGCCGCGACCGACAGCCCGGCGATCCCGCAGGCCATGGTGCGCAGCACCTTCTTGTCGTGCAGCGCCATCTCGAGCCGCTCGTAGTCGTACTTGTCGTGCATGTAGTGGATGACGTTGAGCGCCTCGACGTAGGTCTTGGCGAGCCATTCCATCATGGTGTCGAGGCGGGCGCGCACGTCCTCGTACTCGAGCGGCCTGCCCGGCTCGACCGGAGGGAACGCGGGCGCGAGCTGCGTGCCGGTGATCTCGTC
>JAATFA010000066.1 GCA_015655445.1 Actinomycetales bacterium
AGCGCTTCAAGCTCGTCACCCACGCCTACGACGTGCTGAGCGATCCCGAGCAGCGCCAGCAGTACGACATGGGCGGGATGGGCGGATCGGGCTTCGGCGGTGCGACCTTCGGCGGCTTCGGCGACATCTTCGAGACCTTCTTCGGCTCGGGCGCGGGGCGCTCGGGTCCCCGTTCGCGCCGGGAGCGGGGACAGGACGCCCTGCTGCGGATCGAGGTCGACCTCGAGGAGGTCGTCTTCGGGACGCATCGCGACCTCGAGGTCAACACGGCCGTGCTGTGCGAGACGTGCAACGGCACGTGCTGCGCGCCCGGCACGAGCCCCGTCACGTGCGACATCTGCCACGGCACGGGCCAGATCCAGCGCGCCGTGCGCTCGCTGCTCGGCAACGTCATGACGTCGAGCCCGTGCGGCACGTGCCGCGGGTACGGCACGGTGATCCCCCACCCGTGCCCGACGTGCGCGGGCCAGGGCCGGGTGCGGGCGACGCGCACGATCCCCGTCGACATCCCTGCGGGCGTCGAGACGGGCCTGCGCCTGCAGCTGCCGGGCCAGGGCGAGGTCGGCCCGGCGGGCGGCCCGAACGGGGACCTCTACCTCGAGATCAAGGTGCGCCACCACGAGATCTTCAGCCGCAACGGCGATGACCTGCTCGCGACGCTCGAGGTGCCCATGACCGACGCGATCCTCGGCTCGCGCGTCACGCTGCACGCGCTCGACGGGGACGTCGACGTCGAGATCAAGCCGGGCACCCAGAGCGCCGAGATCATCACGGTGCGCGATCGCGGCATCACGCGTTTGCGGGGTGGCGGACGCGGGGACCTGAAGATCGGCGTGCACGTCGTCACGCCCACCAAGCTGAGCAACCGCGAGCAGGAGCTCGTCAAGCAGCTCGCCGCGTCGCACACGTCGCCGCCGCCGCACTTCGCGTCGTTCCAGCAGGGTCTCTTCGCGAAGCTGCGCGACCGGTTCCTCGGCGGCTGAGCGTGAGCACCCTCTACCTCGATCCGCGCCTGGACGCGGACGGCCTCGAGCGCGGGGCGACGGTGCGCCTGCGCGGCGACGAGGCGCGGCACGCGGCGACCGTCAGCCGCGTGCGGCCCGGCGAGAGGATCGCCGTCGGCGACGGCGCGGGCCTGCTCGTGTGGGGGCCGGTCGTGTCCGCGAGCGCGACGGAGGTCGTCGTCGAGGTCGACGAGATCCGCGCGGAGGAGGAGCCGCGTCCGGCGCTGTGGCTCGCGCAGGCGCTCGCGAAGGGCGATCGCGACGAGCTCGCGATCCAGGCGGCGACCGAGCTCGGGGTCGCGGGCGTCGTGCCGTGGGCTGCGGAGCGCTCGGTCTCCCGCTGGGAGGGGCAGAAGGCGGCGCGCGGACGCGTGCGCTGGCAGACGATCGTGCGTGAGGCGACCAAGCAGTCGGTGCGGCCGCGCGTGCCCGAGGTCGCGACCATCGCCTCGACGCCCGAGCTCTCGCGCCTGCCGGGCCTCGTCGTCGTGCTCGACCCGGGCGCGGAGGGTCGCATCGGCGCTCTCGACCTCGCGGGGACGGAGCGCGTGACGCTCGTCGTCGGCCCGGAGGGCGGGATCTCGGCGCGCGAGCTCGGGATCCTCGAGAGCGCGGGCGCGCGGCGCGTGCGGCTCGGACGGGAGGTGCTGCGCACCTCGACGGCGGGCCCGGCCGCCCTCGCCGCGCTCAACCTCGCGCTCGGCCGGTGGTGAGGCGTGCGTCCGCAGGGCCCGACGGGTCTCTCCGCTCGTACGATGGGAGCATGACGAACGAGGAGCCGAGCGTCTTCGAGCGCATCGTCGCGGGCGAGATCCCTGCGGACATCGTCGCGGAGGACGAGCGCGTCATCGCGTTCCGCGACATCGCGCCGCAAGCGCCCGTGCACGTGCTCGTCGTGCCGAAGACCGCGGCATACCGCAACGTGCACGAGCTCGCCGCCGCGGATCCGGCGCTCCTCGCCGAGGTCGTCGCGGTCGCCAAGCGCATCGCCGACGCGGAGTGCGGCGGCGAGTACCGGCTCGTGTTCAACACAGGCCCCTCCGCGGGCCAGACGATCTACCACGTGCACGCCCACCTGCTGGGCGGCACCCTCGAGGAAGGCACACTTGCCCAGTAGCGACAACGCCTCCGGGGGCGCGACCCCCGAACGCGCACGTCTCACCGTCGACGGCGTCGCGATGGTGCGACTGCTCGGCCCGCAGGACCGGCTGCTGACGACGATCGAGCGGCAGCATCCCGACGTCGACGTGCTCGTGCGCGGCAACGAGATCACGCTGAGCGGGCCGTCCGACGAGGTCGGCGCGGCGCGGCGGCTCGTCGAGGAGCTCATCGAGATGGTGCGCAGCGGAACCGATCTCGGCCCCGTCGACGTCCAGTCCTCCGCGCGCATCCTGCGCACGGGCGCCGGGAGCCCCGCCGAGGTGCTCAGCCAGGCGATCCTCACCGCGCGCGGCAAGAGCATCCGCCCGAAGACGCTCGGGCAGAAGGAGTACGTCGACGCGATCGACCGCAACACGATCGTCTTCGGCATCGGGCCGGCGGGCACGGGCAAGACCTACCTCGCGATGGCGAAGGCCGTGCAGGCGCTGCAGCGCAAGGAGGTCGCGCGCATCATCCTGAGCCGACCCGCGATCGAGGCGGGCGAGCGGCTCGGCTTCCTGCCGGGCACCCTCACCGACAAGATCGACCCCTACCTCCGGCCGCTCTACGACGCCCTCAACGAGATGATGGACCCCGAGGTCGTGCCGAAGCTCCTCGCCGCGGGCACGGTCGAGGTCGCTCCGCTCGCCTACATGCGCGGCCGCACGCTCAACGACTCGTTCGTCGTGCTCGACGAGGCCCAGAACACGACGCCCGAGCAGATGAAGATGTTCCTCACGCGCCTCGGCTTCGGCTCGAAGATGGTCGTCACGGGCGACATCACGCAGATCGACCTGCCCGCGGGGGCGAGCGGCCTGCAGCTCGTGACGAAGGTGCTCGACGGGATCGAGGACATCCACTTCGCGCGGCTCACGAGCGAGGACGTCGTGCGCCACAGCCTCGTCGGACGCATCGTGGACGCCTACACGCGGTACGACGCGCAGCAGCAGGCGCGGCGCTTCGAGCGCGACCAGCGCGCCGACGGCGGCAACCGCGCCGACGGCGGCAACCGCGCCGAGCGGCGGGGACACCCGCCGCAGGACCACCTCTCGCGGCGCGAGCGCCGGCGGGGACGGTGAACGCGTGAGCATCGAGGTCACGAACGAGTCGTCCATGTCCGTCGACGAGGCCGTGCTGCAGCGGCTCGCCGCGTACTGCCTCGAGGAGCTGCGCGTGCACCGCGACGCGGACCTCGCGATCCTGCTCGTCGACGAGGGCGCGATGGAGCAGCTCCACGTGCAGTGGATGGACGAGCCGGGCCCGACGGACGTGCTGAGCTTCCCCATGGACGAGCTGCGCCCGGGCACGGACGACGACATCACGCCGCCGGGCCTGCTCGGCGACATCGTGCTGTGCCCGCAGGTCGCCGCGGCGCAAGCGGAGGCGGCCGGGCACGGCACGCTCGACGAGCTCCTGCTGCTCACGTGCCACGGCCTGCTCCACCTGCTCGGCTTCGACCACGCGGAGCCGGACGAGGAGCGCGAGATGTTCGCGCTCCAGCGCGACCTGCTCATCGGCTTCGCCCACGCGGAGCGCCGCCGACGATGATCGTCGCCGTCTTCGTCGCCCTCGCGGTGCTGCTCGTCGTCTTCGGCGGCCTCCTCGCGGCGGCGGACGCGGCCCTCGGCGTGCTCAGCCGCACCGACCTCGTCGACCTCGCGAGCCACTCGCGCGAGCGGCGGCGCATCCTCGCGATCGCCAACGACGTGGGCGCGCACGTCAACGCGCTCAACTTCATGCGCATCGCCTCGGAGACGACGGCGGCGGTGCTCGTCTCGCTGAGCTTCGCCTCGGTCGTGCCGCTCGGCTGGGCGCTGCTCGCGAGCGCGCTCATCATGATCGGCGCGTCGTTCGTGCTCGTCGGCTCGAGCCCGCGCTCCGTGGGGCGCGCCCACGCGCGCGCGATCGTGCGCTTCTCCGCCGTCGTCATCCGCGCCGCGCGCGTCGTGCTCGGGCCCGTCGCGGACGCGCTCGTCGCGATCGGCGACCGCGTGACGCCCGGACGCCCGCGCAGCCGGAGCTTCTCGAGCGAGGAGCAGCTGCTGAGCATGGTCGACGAGGCGACCGAGCTCGACGTGCTCGAGGAGGACGACCGCGAGCTCATCCACTCGATCTTCGAGTGGGGCGACACGGTCGTGCGCGAGGTCATGATCCCGCGCACCGACATGATCACGATCGCGCGTGACGCGACGGTGGACGACGCGATGGCGCTCTTCCTCAGCCGCGGCGTCTCGCGCGTGCCCGTCGTGGGCGACGACGTCGACGAGGTGGACGGCGTGCTGTACCTGCGCGACGTCGCGCGCGTGAGCTACGAGCAGCCGCCGGGGTACGCGGACCTGCCCGTGCGCGAGCTCGCGCGGCCGGCGTTCTTCGTGCCCGAGTCGAAGAAGGCCGACGACACGCTGCGCGAGATGCAGAAGGAGGCGAACCACCTCGCGATGGTCGTCGACGAGTACGGCGGCATCGCGGGCCTCGTGACGCTCGAGGACCTCCTCGAGGAGCTCGTCGGGGACATCTCCGACGAGTACGACCAGGAGGTGGAGGACGTCGAGGAGATCGGCGAGGGCGTCTACCGCGTCGCGGCGCGCCTGCCGATCGACGAGCTCGGCGACCTCTTCGGCATCGAGCTCGAGGACGAGGACGTCGACTCGGTGGGCGGGCTGCTCACGAAGGCGCTCGGACGGCTCCCCGTCGCGGGCGCCCGTGCGGAGGTCGCCGGGCTCGTGCTCACCGCGGAGCGCACCGAGGGACGTCGCAAGCGCATCAGCACGGTCATCGTCGAGCGCACGCCCGCGCTGCAGGATTCGCTGCGCTCGCTCGCGGAGGAGGGGGCGCACGAGGATGGTTGAGGGTTTCCGGGCCGGGTTCGCGACGTTCGTCGGCCGGCCGAACGTCGGCAAGTCGACGCTCACGAACGCGCTCGTGGGCGAGAAGGTCGCGATCACCTCGTCGAAGCCGCAGACGACGCGGCGGGCGATCCGCGGCGTCGTGCACACCCCCACGGGCCAGCTCGTGCTCGTCGACACGCCCGGCGTGCACCGGCCTCGCACGCTCCTCGGGCAGCGGCTCAACGACGTCGTGCAGTCGACGCTCGCCGACGTCGACGTCGTCGGCTTCTGCGTGCCCGCGGGCGAGCGCATCGGGCCGGGAGACCGCTTCATCAACGAGCAGCTCGACCGGTACCCGGCGCGCAAGGTCGCGATCGTGACGAAGGTCGACGCGGCGCCCAGGCCCGTCGTCGCCGAGCAGCTGCTCGCTGTGAGCGGCCTGCGCGACTGGGACGCGATCGTGCCCGTCTCCGCGACCGACCGGTTCCAGCTCGACACGCTCGTCGCCGAGCTCGTGCGCCTGCTGCCGGAGTCCGTGCCGCTGTATCCCTCCGACACGACGACCGACGAGTCGACCGAGCAGCGCGTCGCCGAGCTCGTGCGCGAGGCCGCGCTCGAGGGCGTGAGCGACGAGCTGCCGCACTCGCTCGCCGTGACGATCGACGACATGACGACGCGGGAGGACGGGCTCGTGGAGGTCTACGCGAACCTGTGGGTCGAGCGCGACAGCCAGAAGGGCATCGTCATCGGCCGTGGCGGGGCACGACTGCAGGAGGTCGGCGCGCGAGCGCGCGCGGCGATCGAGGAGCTCCTCGGCGCGCGCGTCTACCTCGGGCTCCACGTCAAGGTGGCCAAGGACTGGCAGCGCGACCCGAAGCAGCTCGGGCGTCTCGGCTTCTGAGCCGTGCGCGGCATCCGTCGCGAGGATGATCTTCGGGCCGCGGCGGCCTCCGCCGCCCCTGCGCGCGGCGAGGGCGCCTAGCGTGGAGGCGTGTTCCGCACCCTCCGGCCGGGCCAGCTCGCGTTCGACGTCGCGGCGCCGGCGATCCTGTGGGCGCTCGCGCTCGTGCCCTACGCGGCCGTCGAGGACCTGCGGCCGCGGATCGTCGCGCTCACGGGCATGGCCGTCGCCCTCGTCCTCCGCCGGCTCTCGCCGACGCTCTCGCTCGGCGTCGCGTGGCTCACGGCGATCGCGCAGATGCTGCTCGGCCTCGGGCCGGATCCGTCCGACCTCGCGATCCTCGCGGTGCTCTACGCCTCGGCGGCATACGGCTCGCGGCTCGCGCGCGTGCTCGGCCTCGTCTCCTCGGCGGTCGGGGCGATCGTCATCGCCGTCTACCTCGTCGTGGTCCCGGTCGTCCTCCGTGCGCCGCAGGGACTCGCGGCGGCGTCGGACGGCGACGTCGTGCGCGCTGCCCTCGCGTTCCTGCTCGTCTCCCTCTTCGCGTTCGGGCTCTCCTGGACGGCGGGCCTGCTCGTGCGCACGCGCCGCCGGGCGCGCGAGAGCCGGCAGGCGCACGCGGAGGCGGAGCGCATCGTCGTCGTCGAGCAGGAGCGCAACCGCATCGCGCGCGACATGCACGACGTCGTCGCGCACTCGCTCGCGGTCGTCATCGCACAGGCGGACGGTGCGCGCTACCTCGCCGCGACGCGGCCGGACGCGGTCGGCGGGGCGCTCGAGACGATCTCGACGACGGCGCGGGAGGCGCTCGCGGACGTGCGCGTCCTGCTCGCCCAGCTGCGGCATCACGAGGCGGAGGGCCCGCAGCCGGGGCTCGCCGACCTCGAGCGCCTGTACGCGCACGTGCGCGCGGCGGGACTGCGGCTGCGAGTCGAGCGCGCGGGCGCTCCCGTGGGTCTCAGCCGGGCGACCGAGCTCGCGGTCTACCGCATCGTGCAGGAGGCGCTCACGAACGCGCTGCGGCACGGCGAGGCGGACGCCGAGGTCGTCGTGCGGCTCGCGTGGGACCCCGCGGGGCTCGCGCTCACGGTGCGCAACCGCACGCGCGCGAGCGACGCGACCGCCGCCGCGCCGCTCGGGGGCCACGGCCTCGCTGGCATGCGCGAGCGGGCCGTGCTCGTCGGCGGCGGTCTCGACGTGCACGCGGCAGACGGCGAGTTCGTCGTCGCCGCGACCGTTCCGGCGAGCGCCGAGGCGGTCGCGTGAGCGCACCCGTGCGCGTCGTGCTCGTCGACGATCAGGCGCTCTTCCGCACGGGAGTGCGGATGCTCATCGAGTCCCAGCCGGATCTCGCCGTCGCCGGGGAGGCGGCGGACGGCGGGCAGGCGGTCGCTCTCGTCGCTCGCGTGCGTCCCGACGTCGTGCTCATGGACCTGCGGATGCCCGTGCTCGACGGCATCGAGGCGACGCGTCGGATCGTCGCGGCGGGCTCGGCGGCCGCTCCCGCGCCGCGCATCATCGTGCTCACGACGTTCGACCTCGACGAGGCCGCCGCCCGCGCCCTGCGCGGCGGCGCGAGCGGCTTCGTGCTCAAGGACGCCGACCCCGAGTTCCTGCTCGCGGCGATCCGCACGGTGCACGCGGGGAGCGCGGTGCTCGCGCCCGCCGCGACGCGCGAGCTGTTCGAGCACTTCTCGAGCGCACCGCGGGAGCGCGCCGCGCCCCGCGAGTACGGGAGCCTCACGGCGCGTGAGCGCGAGATCTTCCTGCTCGCCGCGCGCGGTCTGAGCAACGCCGAGATCGCGGCACGCGAGTTCGTGAGCGAGGCGACCGTCAAGACACACGTGAGCCGCGTGCTCGCCAAGCTCGGCCTGCGCGACCGTGTGCAGCTCGTCGTCTACGCGTTCGAGAACGGCCTCATGGGCTGAGACGTCATCCTGCAGGCGGACGCGGATCCGTCCCCCGCCGGACGCGCGGCGCGGGCGTCCGTCCGTACCGTCGGAGGCATGCACACCATCAGCGAGACGGCACTCGCCGCGCGCGTCGAGGGCCTCGCGAAGAGCTACGGGACGGGCGCGAACCGCGTCGACGCGCTCCGCGAGGTCACGATCGGCATCCGGCGCGGACAGTTCACGGCGATCATGGGGCCTTCGGGCTCGGGCAAGTCGACCCTCATGCACATCATGGCGGGCCTCGACTCGCCGACCTCCGGGCGGGTCTGGCTCGGCGACACCGCGATCGGCTCGCTCGCCGACTCGGCGCTCACGGTGCTGCGCCGTCGGCGCGTCGGCTTCGTCTTCCAGTCCTTCAACCTCGTGCCGACGCTCGACGTCGCCGGCAACATCCGCCTGCCGTTCGAGCTGGACGGGCGTCGCCCGAGCACGCAGGAGCGCGCGTGGATCGAGGAGCTCGTCGCCGCGC
>JAATFA010000171.1 GCA_015655445.1 Actinomycetales bacterium
ACCGAGATCCCGCACGTGCTCGGCGGCCTCGGCGTGGCCATCCTCTCGACTTCCTCGGGGCTCCTCACGGACCGCGAGGCGACCAAGAAGGGCGTGGGCGGGGAAGTCCTCGCCTACGTGTGGTGATCCCAGATGTCTCGCATCGGACGACTTCCCATTGAGATCCCTGCGGGCGTCGACGTGACCGTCGACGGCCGTGCGGTCACCGTCACGGGCCCCAAGGGCGAGCTCTCGCTCACCGTCGCGAGCCCCATCGAGGTGAGGGTCGAGGAGGGCGCGGTGCTCGTCACGCGTCCCGACGACGAGCGCCAGTCGCGCTCCCTGCACGGCCTCACGCGCACTCTCATCGCGAACCAGATCGTGGGCGTGACGCAGGGCTACTCCAAGGCGCTCGAGGTCGTGGGCACGGGCTACCGCGTGCTGGCACGCGGCGCGTCCGTCGAGTTCGCGCTCGGCTACTCGCATCCCATCACGGTCGAGCCGCCCGCGGGCATCACGTTCGCCGTCGAGGGCAACAACCGGCTCGTCGTGAGCGGCATCGACAAGCAGGCCGTGGGCGAGGTGGCCGCGAACATCCGCAAGCTCCGCAAGCCCGAGCCCTACAAGGGCAAGGGCGTGCGCTACGCGGGCGAGAACGTCCGCCGCAAGGCCGGAAAGGCTGGTAAGTGATCATGGCTCTGGGAACCAGGGGCACGAGCAAGTCGGCGGCGAAGGACCGCCGCCACACCCGGATCCGCAAGCGGATCACGGGCTCGCCGGAGCGCCCGCGCCTCGTCGTCACGCGCTCGGCACGCCACGTGTTCGTGCAGGTCGTCGACGACAGCAGGGGCCACACGCTCGCGTCGGCCTCGACCATGGAGACCGACCTGCGCTCGTTCGAGGGCGACAAGACGGCCAAGGCGCGTCGCGTCGGCGAGCTCGTCGCCGAGCGTGCGCGGTCGGCCGGGATCGAGGCCGTGGTGTTCGACCGCGGCGGAAGCAAGTACGCGGGGCGCGTGGCCGCCGTCGCGGAGGGAGCTCGAGAGGGCGGATTGAACCTGTGAGCGATGTGACGAACAGCCAGGGCCCGGAGACGACGGTCAACGAGACGCCCGTCGAGACGGCCGCGTCCTCGGCTCCGCAGGCCGAGCCGCGCGAGGCGCGTCGCGGCAGCCGGGAGCGCAACCCCAATCGTGACCGCGGCTCGCGCGACCGCCAGGAGAGCCAGTTCCTCGAGCGCGTCGTGACGATCAACCGCGTGTCGAAGGTCGTCAAGGGCGGGCGCCGCTTCAGCTTCACGGCGCTCGTCGTCGTGGGCGACGGCAACGGCATGGTCGGCGTCGGCTACGGCAAGGCGCGCGAGGTGCCGCTTGCGATCTCGAAGGGCGTCGAGGAGGCGAAGAAGAACTTCTTCCGCGTCCCGCGCTCCGCCGCGACGATCCCGCACCCCGTGCAGGGCGAGGCGGCGGCGGGGGTCGTGCTCCTGCGTCCCGCCGCGGCCGGTACGGGCGTCATCGCGGGCGGTCCCGTGCGCGCCGTGCTCGAGTGCGCGGGCATCCATGACGTGCTGAGCAAGTCGCTCGGCTCGTCGAACACGATCAACATCGTCCACGCGACCGTCGACGCGCTCAAGCGGCTCGAGGAGCCGCGCGCGGTCGCCGCGCGGCGCGGACTCGAGTTCGAGGACATCGCCCCCGAGCGCCTCGTGCGCGCGGAGGCGCAGGCCCGGTCCGCTGCCGCCGCGCGGCAGGGATCGGGACACGCGAAGGCAGGTGCATGATGGCGGCTCGTCTGAAGGTCACCCAGATCAAGGGCAAGATCAGCGAGAAGCAGAACCAGCGCGACACGCTGCGCAGCCTCGGGCTCAAGCGCATCGGGGACGTCGTGGTGCGCGAGGACAACGCGCAGAACCGCGGCTACGTCCGCACCGTCGCCCACCTGGTGAAGGTCGAGGAGATTGACTGATGGCTGAAGTGGAGAAGAGCCGCCCGGAGGCGGCCGACGCGCCCGCGGAGGAGGCGAAGGCGGCAGCGCCCAAGCGCCCCGCGCGGTCGAGCGCTGCGAAGGCGAAGGCGGACGCCGCGCCCGAGAGCGCGCCTCGGCAGCAGCTGCTCAAGGTGCATCACTTGCGCCCCGCCGCGGGTGCCAAGAAGGAGCGCACGCGCGTGGGCCGGGGCGAGGGCTCGAAGGGCAAGACGGCCGGTCGCGGCACGAAGGGCACGAAGGCCCGCTACCAGGTGCGCGTCGGCATGGAGGGCGGCAACCTCAACCAGGTCATGCGCGCCCCGAAGCTGCGAGGGTTCACGAACCCGTTCCGCACCGAGTACCAGGTGGTGAACCTGGACAGGCTCGCCGAGCTCTACCCGCAGGGCGGGGAGGTCACGGTGAGCGACCTCGTCGCCAAGGGCGCTGTGCGCAAGAACGAGAAGGTCAAGGTTCTCGGCGGCGGCGACATTGCGGTTAAGCTGACTGTGGCAGTCGACAAGGTCTCGAGCTCGGCCGAGCGGAAGATCGTCGCTGCGGGCGGTTCGGTCCGGTAGTCCGCTACGGCGATCGACCCGCGCGCCGCGGGTCGATCGCCGGCACCGACGTGCTCACGTCGACTTTTCCCCTTCGCGATCGCCGATCGCGTCGTTCCCCGGGAGGACCTGTGTTCCGAGCGATTGGCCGGATCTTCCGCACGCCCGACCTGCGGCGCAAGATCGGCTTCACCCTCGGGATCGTCGCGATCTTCCGCCTGGGGTCGTTCATCCCGGCGCCGTTCGTGGACTTCCCGAACGTGCAGGCGTGCCTCGCCGGCAACGCCGGCACGAGCGGGCTCTACGAGCTCGTCAACCTCTTCAGCGGCGGGGCACTGCTCAAGCTCTCGATCTTCGCGCTCGGCATCATGCCGTACATCACGGCGTCGATCATCACGCAGCTCCTGCGCGTCGTCATCCCGCACTTCGACACCCTCTACAAGGAGGGCCAGGCGGGCCAGGCGAGGCTCACGCAGTACACGCGCTACCTCACGATCGCGCTCGGCATCCTGCAGTCCACGACGCTCATCACGGTCGCGCGCAGCGGCGCGCTCTTCGGCTCGGGCGGGGCGACCGAGTGCAGCCAGCTCCTCACCGATGACTCGTGGTACGCGATCCTGCTCATGGTCATCACCATGACCGCGGGCACGGGCCTCATCATGTGGCTCGGCGAGCTCATCACCGAGCGCGGCATCGGCAACGGCATGTCGCTGCTCATCTTCACCTCGATCGCGGCGACGTTCCCGACGACGATGTGGTCGATCGCGACGCAGTACAGCTTCGAGCTCTTCCTCGTCTTCGTCGCGATCGCGATCCTCATCATGGGCGCCGTCGTCTTCGTCGAGCAGTCGCAGCGGCGCATCCCCGTGCAGTACGCCAAGCGCATGGTGGGCCGGCGCACGTACGGCGGCAACAACACGTACATCCCCATCAAGGTCAACATGGCGGGCGTCGTGCCGGTCATCTTCGCCTCGTCGCTGCTGTACCTGCCGGCGCTCGTCGCGCAGTTCAGCCAGGCCTCGAACGGCAAGAACCCGGGCTGGGTCGACTGGATCAACACCTACCTCGTGCGCGGCGACCACCCGCTGTACATGGCGCTGTACTTCCTGCTCATCGTCGGGTTCACGTACTTCTACGTCGCGATCACCTTCAACCCGGAGGAGGTCGCCGACAACATGAAGAAGTACGGCGGCTTCATCCCCGGTATCCGGGCGGGCCGGCCGACCGCCGAGTACCTCGACTACGTGCTCACGCGCGTGACGCTCCCCGGCGCGCTCTACCTCGGACTCGTCGCGCTCGTGCCGCTCATCGCGTTCGCCGTGATCGGCGCGAGCCAGAACTCGCCCATCGGCGGAACGAGCATCCTCATCATCGTGGGCGTCGGCCTCGAGACGGTCAAGCAGATCGACTCGCAGCTGCAGCAGCGGCACTACGAGGGCCTGCTGCGGTGACCGCGGTGGAGACGCACGACGGGGAGCGCGCTGCCGGAGAGGGAGGCGGACCGCGTCTGCTCATCGTGGGCCCGCCCGGCGCCGGCAAGGGCACGCAGGCGGCCGTCATCGCGGAGCGCTACGGCATCCCGACCATCTCCACGGGCGACATCTTCCGGGCGAACATCGCCGCGGGCACCGAGCTGGGCGTCCAGGTCAAGCAGATCGTCGACGCCGGCGACTACGTGCCGGACAGCCTCACGAATGCGCTCGTGACCGACCGTCTCGACGAGGCGGACGCGCGCGGGGGCTTCCTGCTCGACGGCTACCCGCGCACGCCCGACCAGGTGCGCTACCTCGACGACCTCCTCGCGCGGCACGGCCACGCGATCGACGCCGTCATCCGGCTCGTCGCCGACGAGGACGAGATCGTGTCGCGCTTGCGCAAGCGCGCCCTCGAGCAGGGACGCGTGGACGACTCGGAGGAGGCCATCCGGCACCGCCAGGAGGTCTACGCGCGCGAGACCGAGCCGCTGCTCGCGATCTACCGGGAACGCGGGATCCTCGTCGAGGTCGACGGGCTCGGCCCGGTCGACGCGGTGACGGAGCGCATCCTCGACGCGCTGCCGACGGAGTGGATCCGCAACGGCTGAGCGCGTCCTGCACGGGATCGGCGTGGGCCGCGGACGAGCGGCGGGTACCGTGCGGCGCATGCCCGATCGCGGCGCCGAGCCGGAGGCCCGGCGGAGCGCCCGCAGGCCCGCGGAGGAGGGCGAGCGCGCCGGGCGGTCCCTCGCCGCGGTCGCGGCATGGCTGCGCGCCTCGGCGGTCGGCTCCGCGCGCGAGGCGGCGGCCATCCTCGAGGCGCAGGCGCTCCTCGTCGAGGACGCGGGGCTGCATGCGGAGGTCGAGCAGCGGATCCGCGCCGGGCGCACCGCCGAGCGCGCCGTGTTCGAGGCGTTCGCGCGCTATGCCGCGCGCATGACGAGCCTCGGCGGTGTCTTCGCGGAGCGCGCCGCCGACCTGCGCGACCTCTCGCGGCGCGTCGTCGCGCACCTCGCGGGGGAGGAGGAAGGGGCGCCGGGGGACGTGCTCCCGGGCTACGTGCTCGTCGCGCGCGACCTCGCCCCCGCGGACCTCGCGATGCTGTCGGCGGGAGCTCTGCTCGCGATCGTCACGTGTGAGGGAGGGCCGACCTCCCACACGGCCGTCGTCGCGCGCGAGCGGGGCATCCCCGCGGTCGTCGCGGTCCGCGACGCGCTGGCGCTCGCCGACGGCACGCCCGTCGTCGTCGACGCGGATGCGGGAGAGGTGCGCGTGGGGGAGGCCGCGGACGGCGCGCGATCGCCGGCCGCGCCCGCGCCTGCCGGGGCCGCCGCCGGGCCGAGCAGGCCCGCGTCCGCGCCGTCCGGGGCCGCCGCGTCCGCCCCGCCCGCGCCGGGCGCGCTCGCCGACGGCACGCCCGTCGCGCTCCTGGCCAACCTCGGCTCGCCGGGCGAGCTCGGCGCCGTTCTCGCCGGGGGCGCGGAGGGGATCGGCCTCCTGCGCACGGAGCTCCTCTTCCCCGACGCGTCGTCCGCGCCGGGCGTCGCCGAGCAGCGCGCGGCGTACGGTCGCGTGTTCGCGGCCCTCCCGGGTCGCCGCGTCGTCGTGCGCGTGCTCGACGCGGGGGCGGACAAGCCGCTCGCCTTCCTCTCACCGCGCGCGGAACCCAATCCCGCGCTCGGCCTGCGCGGCCTGCGCGCCCTGCGCGCCCATGAGCCGGTGCTGCGCGACCAGCTCGCCGCGATCGCGCTCGCCGCGTCCGACCACGCCGCGCGCGTCGCCGCGATGGCGCCGCTCGTGGCGACCGTCGAGGAGGCGCGCTACTTCGTCGCGCTCGCGCACGAGGCGGGCGTCGCCGAGGCGGGGATCATGATCGAGGTGCCCGCCGCGGCGCTGCTCGCCGACCGCATGCTCGCCGTCGCGGACTTCGCGAGCATCGGCACGAACGACCTCGCGCAGTACGCGCTCGCGGCCGACCGCACGCTCGGCGCGCTCGCCGAGCTGCAGGACCCGTGGCAGCCCGCCGTCCTCCGGCTCGTCGCGGAGGCGTGCGAGGCGGGCGTGCGCGGCGGCCGACCGGTGGGCGTGTGCGGGGAGGCGGCCGCCGATCCGCTGCTCGCGGTCGTGCTCGTGGGGCTCGGCGCGACGTCGCTCTCGATGGCGCCGCCCGCGCTCGCCGACGTGCGCCGCGTGCTCGCGCGTCACGACCTCCCTGACGCGCGCCGGCTCGCCGAGATCGCGCTCGCGGCCGAGGACGCGCGGGCCGCGCGCGAGGCCGTGCGGGGCGCGGCGGAGCAGGGCCCGCGCCTCGTTCGCTGACGGCCGAAGGCGGAACAATACACCGGGCTTGGCGAAAACGGGCGCATAGCCTAAGCTTGACTTTTGGTGTTTCTGCCGTCGATTCGGCATGCCATCCCCTTGACGACGCGAGCGTGCTCGGTCGGCGCGAGGACGGGCACCTCCATTCAACCGCATGACCGGCGGTTCTCACTCCTAGCAACGAAAGGGCCAATGGCCAAGAAGGACGGCGTCATCGAGCTCGAGGGCTCCGTGATCGAGGCTCTCCCGAACGCGATGTTCCGGGTCGAGCTCACGAACGGGCACAAGGTTCTCGCCCACATCTCCGGCAAGATGCGGCAGAACTACATCCGGATCCTCCCTGAGGACCGAGTGGTCGTCGAGCTGAGCCCGTACGACCTGACCCGCGGCCGGATCGTCTACCGCTACAAGTGAGACCCGCTGGAAAGTAACGGCCCGAGGCGGCCGTCGCGTCGCGTGCGACGTGCGTCCGCCGACGGTACGAGGACAGCGAGAAGGACATGAAAGTCAAGCCCAGCGTCAAGCCCATCTGCGACAAGTGCAAGGTCATCCGCCGGCACGGCCGCGTCATGGTCATCTGCGAGAACCCCCGCCACAAGCAGCGCCAGGGCTGAGCGCGCGGCGCGCGAGCGCCCACGCCCGCCCCGGCGAGACAACTGAACACGACAGACGACGCGATCAGAACCCGTCGCCCCCGGTCCGCCGGGGCGCGAGCGGGGGACGCCTCGGGGAGAGGCCCGGGCACCGATCGCGTCCCACACCTCTCGACGAACCACAGGAGAAGCCGTCATGGCACGTCTGGCCGGAGTCGACATCCCGCGCGAGAAGCGCGTGGAGGTCGCACTGACCTACATCTACGGCGTCGGACGCACGAGGGCGCTCAAGACCCTCGCCGACACGGGCATCAGCGGAGACATCCGCGTGCGGGACCTCACCGACGACCAGCTCGTCGCGCTCCGCGACTACATCGAGGGCAACTTCAAGGTGGAGGGCGACCTGCGCCGCGAGGTCGCCGCCGACATCCGCCGCAAGGTCGAGATCGGCAGCTATCAGGGCCTGCGCCACCGGCGTGGCCTGCCCGTCCACGGGCAGCGCACCAAGACGAACGCGCGCACGCGCAAGGGCCCCAAGCGTACGGTCGCCGGCAAGAAGAAGGCCGGCCGCAAGTAACCGCTCGCCGTCGTCGCCGATCGGGCGGCGGCCCCCGGGCCGCGCGTCGAGACCGTGCACGGCGGATGTCAGAACGTCGAGGAGAAGGAACATGGCAGTGGCCAGGACGGCGGCGCGCAAGCCGCGCCGCAAGGAGAAGAAGAACGTCGCCGTGGGGCAGGCCCACATCAAGTCGACGTTCAACAACACGATCGTCTCGATTACGGACCCGAGCGGCGCCGTGATCAGCTGGGCGTCCTCGGGTGGCGTGGGCTTCAAGGGCTCGCGCAAGTCGACGCCGTACGCGGCGCAGATGGCGGCGGAGTCCGCCGCGCGGCAGGCCCAGGAGCACGGCATGAAGAAGGTCGACGTCTTCGTCAAGGGCCCGGGGTCGGGCCGCGAGACGGCGATCCGCTCGCTGCAGGCGGCCGGACTCGAGGTCGGCTCGATCAACGACGTGACGCCGCAGGCGCACAACGGCTGCCGTCCCCCCAAGCGGCGGCGGGTCTAGCTCTTCCATCCGCCGGTCGAGCGGGGGTGGGAGCGACCCGTCGCGGCCTCCCGCGCCGCTCGTCGCCGGCGCGGCGCCGCGCCTGCCGACCCGGCGGCTCCGGCACAACTTCACATCGAGGACGGCCGCCACCCGTCCGACCTTCCATGAGTGTCATATGGCGGACACTTCGCCGAAAGGAATCCCACAGTGCTCATCGCACAGCGCCCCACTCTGACCGAGGAGAACATCTCCGAGTTCCGGTCCCGGTTCGTCATCGAGCCGCTCGAGCCCGGCTTCGGCTACACGCTCGGGAACTCCCTGCGTCGCACCCTCCTCTCCTCCATCCCCGGGGCTGCCGTCACGAGCATCCGCATCGACGGCGTGCTGCACGAGTTCAGCACGGTCCCGGGTGTCAAGGAGGATGTCACCGAGATCATCCTCAACATCAAGAACCTCGTCGTCTCGAGCGAGCACGACGAGCCCATCACCGCCTACCTGCGCAAGCAGGGCGCGGGCCAGGTCACGGCGGCCGACATCTCCGCGCCGGCCGGCGTCGAGATCCACAACCCCGACCTCGTCATCGCGACGCTCAACGACAAGGCGCGCTTCGAGCTCGAGCTCACGATCGAGCGCGGCCGCGGCTACGTCTCGGCGATCCAGAACCGCAGCGAGTTCAGCGAGGCCGGCCAGATCCCGGTCGACTCGATCTACTCGC
>JAATFA010000003.1 GCA_015655445.1 Actinomycetales bacterium
CATGCACGGTCAGCCGGGCGTTAGCGTGAACCACGAGGACCTCCTGGAAGTGAGAGACGTCAGACATCTCCACTAAGCCCGGAGGTCCTCCCCGTTCAGCGCAGGCGCGCGGGCACCAAAGTCATGGCCGGGTACATCTAGGCGCCCGGCGGCGCGTCAGAGCGTGGGATGGGCGGCGTCGTACTCGCGGAACGACCGCTGCACCCGCATGACGATCCCGATGAGCACGATGATGAGGACCGCCCCGAGCACGGGCGGGAACCACAGCGCCGTGATCGCCGCGAGCCCACCCATGTAGAGGTCGCCGATGCGCGGCCCGCCCGTCACGACGACCGTGAAGACGCCCTGCAGGCGGCCCTGCATGTGGTCGGGCGCGGCCGTCAGCAGCATCGTGTTGCGGAAGATCGAGCTCACGTTGTCCGACGCGCCCATGCCCGCCTGCGTGATCACGGCGAGCACGAGCGCGGCCCAGTTGACGTGTGCGAAGTCGCTCGTGACGCGACCGAACCATCCGGTCGTCATCGCGAGCACGATGACGCCGAACAGTCCGGAGAAGGCGCCGTAGACGACGATGCTCCACGCGACCGCCACGCCCTGCCGGCGCACGTGGGAGACGCGACCCGAGAAGACGCTCGACAGGAGCGTGCCGACCGCCCCCGCCGTCACGAGGATGCCGACGGTCGTGGCGCCGCCGCCGATCGCGAGCGCTCCGACGGCGGGGAAGATCGCCTGGAGGCGTCCGAACGACATCGCGATGATGTCGACGAGGAAGGACGTGCGGATCGTGGGCGCGCCGCGCAGGAAGCGCAGGCCGGAGCGCAGCGACTCGAGGCCGGGACGCATCGCCTCCCCGAGCGGCGCGAGGCGCGGGAGCGTCCACACGCCGACGAAGCTCGCGGTGAACAGCGCGACGTCGACGGCGTACGTCGGGCCGAACCCCACGAGCGGCACGAGCGCGCCTGCGACGGCGGGCCCGACGGTGAGCTGCACGCCCATCGTGATGCCGTTGAGCGCGCTCGCGGCCGGCACGAGCTCGGGATCGAGCAGCCGGCGGTAGGCGCTCGTGCGCGTCGCACCGGTGATCGTCGTCGCGACCGCGTTGACGGTCGTGAGCACGTAGAGGGGCCAGACGCCGATCGCGTCATGGACCTCGACGTCGACGAACGCGAACGCGACGAGCCCCGCCGTGCTCGCCCACGCCGCAATCGAGCTCCAGATGAGCACGGCGCGTCGGTCGAACGCGTCGGCGAGCACGCCTCCGTAGAGTCCCGCCGCGATCATCGGCACGAGGGCGATGCCGCTCACGAGACCGACGGCGAACGTCGAGTGGGTGAGCGAGTAGACGTGCAGGCCGACGGCGAGGATCGTCATCTGCGCGCCGATGCCCGATACGGTCGCCCCGATCCACAGGCGCGCGAACGCGGGGGACGCGCGCAGGGGCGTGAGGTCGACGAAGTGGCGCGAGCGCGCGGGTGGTGCGGTCACGGGCGCGTTCTCCGCGCGGGAACCGGCATGGGGCGGCACTCCTGACACTGTTCGTGGGCGGCCCTTTCGACCCTAGCGCGCGTCGCGGGGGCGGGTGAGCGCGCGCCGCCATGGGCGGAGCTGCGCATCCCGGAACCGGATGCGCACTTGCCGGAGCGAGCATACGCGTGCCCCTCCGGCGGAGGACAATGGCCTGCCGCCGCGCGGCTCCCTGAGAGCGCACAGCGAACTTGCGAGACATTCCCATGCGGAGTAGACGAATGGAGGAAACGGAGGAGCCCCCATGTTGATCGCCGCCGCGGACAACAGCATCCGCCTCAATCTCAGCTGGATCGACTACGTCATGATCGTCGTCTACTTCGCGGTCGTGATCGGGATCGGCTTCATCGCCAGGACGCGCGTGCGCACGAGCATGGACTTCTTCCTCTCCGGTCGCTCGCTGCCCGCGTGGATCACGGGTCTCGCATTCGTCTCCGCGAACCTCGGCGCGACAGAGATCCTCGGGATGGCAGCGAACGGCGCGCAGATCGGCATGTCGACGCTGCACTACTACCTCATCGGCGCCGTGCCCGCGATGGTCTTCCTCGGCCTCGTCATGATGCCCTTCTACTACGCGTCGAAGGTGCGCTCGGTGCCGGAGTTCATGCTCCGGAGGTTCGGCAAGGCCCCGCACATCGTCAACGCGATCGCGTTCGCGGTGTCCAACATCCTCATCGCGGGCATCAACCTCTACGCGATGGCGATCGTCATCGAGGCGATGCTCGGATGGCCGGAGTGGGTCGCGATCGTCGTCTCGGCCGGCTTCGTGCTCGTCTACATCACCCTCGGCGGCCTCTCGAGCGCCATCTACAACGAGGTCATGCAGTTCTTCGTCATCATCGCGGGCCTCATCCCGCTCACGATCGTCGGCCTCAACCGCGTCGGCGGGTGGGGCGGCCTCGTCGACTCGCTCGAGCACACGGAGAGCGCGCAGAAGCTCTCGACGTGGGCCGGCACCGCGATCGGCCACGTGACGAACCCGATCGGCGCCGACTGGCTCGCGATCGTGCTCGGCCTCGGCTTCGTGCTGAGCTTCGGGTACTGGACGACGAACTTCACGGAGGTGCAGCGCGCGTTCTCCGCCAAGAACATGTCGGCGGCACGCCGCACGCCTCTCATCGGCGCCTTCCCGAAGCTCTTCATCCCCTTCATCGTCGTCATCCCCGGCCTCATCGGCGCGGCCGTGCTCGGCAACCAGCTCAGCGGCACGGCGGGCGCCGGCAAGCTCACCTACAACGACGTCATCCCCAAGCTCATCCAGATGTACCTGCCGACGGGCGTGCTCGGGGTCGCCGTGACGGGCCTCGTCGCGAGCTTCATGGCGGGGATGGCGGCGAACGTCTCGAGCTTCAACACCGTCTTCACGTACGACATCTGGCAGCGCTACATCAAGCCGCGGATGAGCGACGAGCACTACCTGCGCGTCGGCCGCTGGGTCACGATCATCGGCGTGCTCGTCGGGATCGCGACGGCGTTCATCGCCGCGGGCGCCGCGAACATCATGACGTACCTGCAGACGCTCTTCTCGTTCTTCAACGCGCCGCTGTTCGGCGTCTTCATCCTCGGCCTCATCTGGAAGCGGATGACGTCGGCGGGAGCGCTGTGGTCCTACCTCGCGGGCATCGCCGCGCCCACGGTCGTGTGGATCTCGTACCTCGTCAACCCGAGCCTGTTCAACACGGGCACGGCGGAGACGATGTACGGCGCGATCATCTCGTTCGCGACCGTGCTCGTCGTCGGCGTCGTCATCAGCCTCTTCACCCGCCCGAAGCCGGACTCCGAGCTCGCGGGCCTCGTCTACGGCGTCGGCAAGATCGACCTCAAGTCGGACGCCGTCGTCGGCGACCAGGCCTGGTACCGGTCGCCCGCCCTGCTCGGCACGATCGCGCTCATCCTGTGCGTCGTGCTCTACCTGCCCTTCCTCTGACCCGGCGGCATCCCGAAGGAGAACACCATGAGCGACTCGAACCGCAGCTCGTCGCGGGCGCCCGCGGGAGGGCTGTCCCTCACCGAGGAGCAGAAGCGGCAGCTCGTGCGGTCGACCCGCCGCTTCGACCTGCGCCGCATCCTCGGCGGCCTGTTCCTGCTCTACGGCATCATCGTCACGATCGTCGGTCTCGTGAACACGAGCGCCGATGTCCACCAGACGGGCGGCATCGCGATCAACATCTGGACGGGCATCGCGATGATCGTGCTCGGCATCCTCTTCTTCGTGTGGGATCGGCTGTATCCGGTGCCCGAGGAGGACATCCTCAAGAACCTCGAGCGCGAGGACGAGGAGAAGGCGGTCGGCGAGGGCCACGAGCTCGGCTGACGCGCCTCGCCGACCCACTGCAGGGGCGCCGCACACCGAGGGGCCGCCGCACACCGAGGGGCCGCCGCGGTGCGACGACCCCCTCCGGTGCTTGTCGGCCAGAGGCCCGGCCCGCCGGTCTGCGTGAAGGCGTCCTTGACGTCCTCCGCGGCATTCTTGAGCCGGGCCGACACCTGGTCGCCCTTGCCCTCGGCCTGGAGCTTCTCGTCGCCGACGCCTTCCTCGGCCTCATGCTCGCCGCGCGAACGCCACCGCCGCCCGACGTGCGGCCGCCTCACGGGTGGGGCTCGGATAGGGCCCGTCGCGCACCGGCCGGTGGTACCGTTCGCCAATGTCGAGGATCCTCGCGGTCGCGCCCGTGCTGCCCGACCACGTGTACGACCAGGCGGAGATCACGGCCGAGCTCGCCGCGATGCTCACGACCGACGTTCGCAAGCGCGCCGTTCTCGAGCGCGTGCACGCGGGCACGCGCATCGGCACGCGCCACACCGCCCTCCCGCTCGAGGAGTATCGCGAGCTGCACTCCTTCGGCGAGGCCAACGACCACTGGCTGCGCGTGGGCACGCAGCTCGCCGAGCGCGCCGTCCGACGCGCGCTCCTGACCGCAGGGCTGCGGCCGGAGGACGTCGACCACCTCTTCTTCACCTCCGTCACGGGCATCGCGGCCCCATCGATCGACGCGCGCCTCGTGCCGCTGCTCGGCTTGCGTCCCGACGTCAAGCGCGTGCCCTCGTTCGGGCTCGGCTGCGTCGCAGGCGCCGCAGGGCTCGCGCGCGTGCACGACTACCTCCTCGGCCACCCGCGCGACATCGCGGTGCTCCTGTCGGTCGAGCTGTGCTCCCTCACCGTGCAGCGGGACGACGACTCGGTCGCCAACTTCGTCGCGAGCGGACTCTTCGGCGACGGTGCGGCCGCGGTCGTGCTCGCGGGCGACGAGCGCGCAGGGGAGCTCGGGGTCCCCGGCCCGGAGATCGTCGCCACGCGCAGCAGCTTCTACCCCGACACCGCCGACGTCATCGGGTGGGACGTGCGCGACTCGGGATTCTCGATCGTGCTGAGCGCGGGCGTCGCGGACGTCATCGACGCGCACTTCGGCGCCGACGTGCGCGGCCTGCTCGGCGACCACGGCCTCACGATCGACGACATCGGCGCGTGGGTCGCGCATCCGGGCGGTCCCCGCGTGCTCGAGGCGTTCGCCGCCGCTCTCGGGCTGCCCGACGAAGCGCTCGCCGCGAGCTGGCACTCGCTCGCGCGTGTCGGCAACCTCTCGTCGTCCTCGGTGCTGCACGTGCTCGCCGACACCGCTCCCCCCGAGCAGGGCGCGATGGGCCTCCTGTTCGCGCTCGGGCCGGGCGTCGCCGCCGAGCTCGTGCTGCTGCGCTGGCCCTGAGGAGGGGCGGGCGCGATGGACGGATACGCGATCGCGGTCGCCGCGTACGTCGCGCTGCTGCTCGTGACCGCCGGAGAGCGCGTCGCCGAGCTCATCGTCTCGACGCGCAACGCGCGGTGGGCGTTCGAGCGCGGGGGCGTCGAGACGGGGCGGGGGCACTTCGGGTGGATGGTCGCGCTCCACGTCGGGCTCCTGGCCGGATGCCTCGCGGAGGTGCTCGTGGCGCACCGTCCGTTCCTGCCCGCGCTCGGCTGGCCCATGCTCGCGATCGCGCTGCTCTGCCAGGGCGCTCGGTACTGGATCATCACGACCCTGGGCCCGCAGTGGAACACGCGCGTGATCGTCGTCCCCGGCCTGCCGCTCGTGCAGCGCGGTCCCTATCGGTGGCTGCGGCATCCGAACTACGTCATCGTCGTGATGGAGGGGGTAGCCCTCCCCCTCGTCTTCACGGCCTGGATCACCGCGCTGATCTTCACGGTGCTCAACGCGGTGCTGCTGCTCGGGTTCCGCATCCCCGCCGAGGATCGCGCGCTGCGCGCGGCGGGAGCGACGAGCGGCGGGGGCGACGTGGACGGCGTGGACGGCGTGGACGACGTCACCACGGGCGACGTAACAAACAGTTAACGTGCTCGAGTTGCACGGCCGCGCGAGCGCTTTGCATACTGAGAGCAGCAACGTAAGCCGTTGCGCACCCGCCGAGACACAAGACCCCGGTGGCATTTCATCGATGTGGATGCCAACGGCTTGTCCTCTCGCTCCCGGCGGGCTCTGGCGATCCTCGCGGCATCTCGCACCGATGGCTTTCCAACAATCGCTTGGACGTTGGTGAAGGATGCTGAAGGTCTCGATCGTGGTGGGCAACCCCAAGGCCCAGTCACGCACGCTCCGAGTCGCGGAGACCCTCGTGCGCGCCCTCCTCGAGGAGGGCAGCTACGAGTCGACGGTCATCGACCTGGCCGAGCACACGGATCACATCTTCCGATGGCACTCGGACCACATGGCCGTGCTCAACCAGACGGTAGCGGAGAGCAACCTCGTCGTCGTGGGCTCGCCCACGTACAAGGCGACGTACACGGGGCTGCTCAAGAGCTTCCTCGACCGGTATCCGCACAACGGGCTGCGCGGGGTGACCGCGATCCCCGTCATGACGGGGGCGGACCTGAGTCACTCGATGGGGCCGGAGGTGAACCTGCGGCCCCTCCTCGTCGAGCTCGGTGCGAGCGTGCCCACGCGCGGCCTCTACTTCGTGGCCAGCCAGATGGATCACATGGAGGAGATCGTCGCGGCGTGGGCGGATGAGAACGCCGCCGTGCTGCGCCTGCTGCAGCCGCTCGTCGAGGGAGTGCTCGCGAAGCATCCGGACCACGGACGGGCATCCGCCGCCTCGGAAGGACTTCGAGCATGACCGCCCTCGACTCGCCCCGCCCTGCCCCGCACGCGCCCGTGATCCCGCCCGGGTTCGAGAGGGTGAGCACCGATCCGGCCGCCGTGCGGGCCGCGTTCGGCCGCTTCCCGTCCGGGATAGCGGCGCTGTGCGCGGTCGTTTCCGGCTCCCCGGCCGGGATCGTCGCCTCCTCGTTCTCGGTCGGGGTCTCCTTTGACCCGCCGCTCGTGCTGTTCTCGGTGCAGAACAGCTCGACGACGTGGCCCGTGCTGCGGCGGGCGCAGCGTATCGGCGTGTCCGTGCTCGGACGCGGTCATGCCGCCGCGTGCCGCCAGCTCGCCTCGCGCCGGGGCGACCGGTTCGCGGGCCTCGACACGCACGTCGTGGACAGTGGCGCGCTCTTCCTCGGCGGCTCGGCGCTGTGGCTCGAGTGCGAGGTCATGTCGGAGACCCCGGCCGGCGACCACAGGATCGTGCTGCTCGAGGTGACCTCGCTCAAGGTCGAGCCCGAGATGGAGCCGCTCGTCTATCACGCCGCGGAGTTCCGCGAGCTCGCGACCGCGGTCTGAGCGCAGGTCGCCGCCGCCCTCGACGGGCGTGGCGCGTGGCGCGCGGCGCGTGCCGGACGCGGCGGCGGGCGGGGCGGGCGGGAGCGCACGGCAGGGTTGGGGCGCGGCGGCTCAAGCGCGGCGGTGCGGGCGTGTGCTGGGCGTGGCGGGCGGCGCTGCGGGTGCGGCGGGGTCGGACGCGGTGGCGGTCGGAGGTGTCCGCCTCGTCCGGGCGCGTGCCGCGGCGAGTCGGGCGCGTGCGTCTCATGCGGGCGCGTGCGTCTCATGCGGCGCTCGGACAGGTGCGGACGTCGCGGCGCCCGCCGCGCGTAGGGTGAGCCGGTGGATGCGGACGTGCTCATCGTGGGGGGCGGGCCGGTCGGGCTCGCCGCGGCGATCGAGGCTCGTCTCGCCGGTCTCGCGGTCGTCGTCGCGGAGCCGCGCCGCGCTCCGATCGACAAGGCGTGCGGCGAGGGGCTCATGCCCGGGGCCGTGCCACTGCTCGCGCGCCTCGGCGTCGACCCCGCGGGGCGTGCGCTGCGGGGAGTGAGCTATCGCGCGAGGGGCATCCACGTCGATCACGTGTTCGCGCGGGGCGTCGGACGGGGGGTGCGCCGCACGGTGCTGCATGGGGCCCTCGCCGAGCGCGCTCGCGAGCTCGGCGTGGTCGTGCGCGTGGAGCGCGTGGAGCGCGTCGAGCAGGACGCGCACTCGGTGCGGGCGGCGGGCGTGCGCGCACGCTGGCTGCTCGCGTGCGACGGTCTGCACTCGACGGTCGCGCGCCTGGCGGGTCTCGCCATGCCGGATCGGGGTCGCGGGCGTCGCTTCGGCATCCGCGAGCACTACGCGATCGAGCCGTGGAGCGAGCTCATCGAGGTGCACTACGGTCCGTCCGCGGAGTTCTACGTGACGCCCGTCGGGGACGACCTCGTCGGCATCTCGATGCTCGCCGCGCAGGGCACGGCGTACGACGGCGCGCTCGCGACCGTGCCCGAGCTCGCCGGCCGGCTCGCGGACGCGCCGCGCGTGGGGTCGCGGCGGGGTGCCGGGCCGTTCCGGCGGCGTACGCGGGCGCGCGTGGCCGGCCGCGTGCTGCTCGTCGGCGACGCGTCCGGCTACGTCGACGCGATCACGGGCGAGGGGCTGCGGCTCGGGATCGAGCAGGCGCGCGTCGCGGTCGCGTGCATCCGGTCGGGGGACCCGTCCGCGTATGAGCAGCGGTGGAGGGAGGTCACGCGCGACTTCCGCGTGCTGACGCACGGCCTCGTCGGCTGGGCGACCTCCCCCGCGCGTGGCCTGCTCGTGCCCGCGGCCGTTCGTGCGCCGCGCCTGTTCGCGGCCGTCGTCGAGCGGCTCGCGCGCTGATCCCCCACCCGTCCCTCCTCCCCTCCCCGAAAACGAAGGAGTCGGCTCCGAAAACGAAGGAACCGGCTCCCGAGGCCGAGCGAGCGTGGACGCAAGAACGAAGGAGGAACGGGCGAACGTGCGGGCTCGTCAGCCTTGCGCGGGCGTGTCTTTCGCTAGGCAGCGCGCACGTCCTTCGTTTTCGCGTGACGTCCTCCGGCCGCTCGGCGCGTGCTCCTTCGTTTTCGGAGCCGGTCTCCTTCATTTTGGGAGCCGGTTCCTTCGTTTTGGGGAGAGCGGGGCGGAGGAGGGGGTCAGAGCTCGAGCAGGGCGCGCAGGTCTTCGGCCGTCGCGGCGGTCGCGATCGCGCCGGCCGCCTCGTCCGGGGCGCCGTAGCCCCACTCGACGAAGATCGTGGGGACGCCGTTCGCGGCGGCGCCCTGCACGTCCGTCGCGCGGTCGCCGATCATGACCGGCGCGGAGAGGTCGGCGCCGAGCGCGCGCAGCCGGACGAGCGCCTCCGCGACGACGTCCTCCTTCGCGCTGCGCACCTCGTCGTCGGAGGCTCCCGTGATGACGTCGAAGAAGCGCAGGAGGTCGAAGTGGCGCAGCATGATCGTCGCGGGGGTCTCCGGCTTCGACGTCGCGAGCGAGAGCCGCAGCGGGCTCGCGTGGATGGCGGCGAGCAGCTCGCGCATGCCCGGGTACACGGTCGCGTCGAGAGCGCCGACCTCGAGGTAGCGCTCGCGGTAGATGTCGAGGGCGCGCTGCGCCTGCGTCGCGTCGAAGTGCGCGAGGTCGCGGAAGGAGTCCATGATCGGCGGCCCCACCCACGCGAGCAGCTCGGCGGGCGGCGGCACGGGCACGCCCATCCGCCGGAAGGTGTATGCGAGGCACGCGGTGATGCCGGGGGCGGAGTCGAGGACCGTGCCGTCGAGGTCGAGGAGGATGCTCGTGTAGCGCATGCAGGTGGTTCGTCTCGCGTGGGGGCGGCGGCGTCCGTCGGGTGAGCGGACGGGAGCGCGCCCGCCTCTCACGGAGACGGCCGGATCGCTGCCACGTCCACAGTAGGGGCATCCGTGTCCCCGGCGAGCGCATCGGACGATACCGGCAGGCGAGCGACCGCCCCCACGTGCCGCGAGGCGGGGCGGGCACGTGGTCCCGTCCCGCCTCGCGGGTGTCGTCGGGGTCGGTCAGCTCTCCTGCAGCACGACCTGCAGGTCCATCGTGACGGTCACCTCGTCGCCGAGGGTGAAGCCGCCCGCCTCGAGCGGCGCGTTCCAGCTCACGCCGAAGTCGTGGCGGTTGATGGTCGTCGTCGCGGTCGCACCCGCCTTGGTGACGCCGTTCGCGGTCGAGATGCCGCCGAACTCGCCCGTGATGACGATCTCCTTGGTCACGCCGCGCAGCGTGAGGTCGCCCGTCACGACGAAGTGCTCGGGCGTGCCCTCGATCTTCGTCGAGCGGAACGTCATCGTCGGGTACTCGTCGGCGAGGAAGAAGTCGCTCGTGCGCAGGTGGTTGTCGCGCGCCTCCTGCTTGGTGTTGACGGAGGCGACGTCGACCGTCGCCTCGACGGTGCTGTCGGCGGGGTTCTCCGCCGTCACGATCGTCACGTCGAACTTCTCGAAGACTCCGCGCACCTTGCTGATGGCGAGGTGGCGCACGCTGAACCCGAGCTCCGAGTGGGCGGGGTCGAGTTTCCAGGTGCCGACGATGTAGTCGGGGTGGATGTCGGTGTTGATGCTCATGCATGGACACAAGCACGGATCGGGTGCGTTCATTCCCGATGTCGGTGACGCGTCACGAAGAGTTCACCCGCTCGTCACATGGGCGATCGGAGGGGGCCGACCCGTGCCGTCGGACGCGGCGCAGCCACGCCTGGTCGGGCGAGCCGCAGCCCTCAGCTGCTCGGGTGGGAACAGCCGCGCCCGTGGGGCGACGCGCAGCCGCGCCCCGCCGGATCAGAACAGCCGCGAGCTGTCGTCGAGCCCGCGCATCGCGTCGTAGTCGAGCACGACGCAGCGGATGCCGCGATCCTCGGCGAGAGTGCGCGCCTGCGGCCGGATCTCCTGCGCCGCGAACACGCCGCTCACGGGGGCGAGCAGCGGGTCGCGGTTCATGAGCTCGAGGTAGCGCGTGAGCTGCTCGACTCCGTCGATCTCGCCTCGCCGCTTGATCTCGACGGCGACGCTCGCCCCGTTCGGGTCGCGCGCGAGGATGTCGACCGGCCCGATCGCGGTCATGTGCTCGCGCCGCACGAGCTGGTATCCCTCCCCGAGCAGCTCGATCTGCTCCGCGAGCAGGCGCTGTAGGTCCGCCTCGACGCCGTCCTTGCGCAGTCCCGGGTCCACGCCGAGCTCGTGCGACGAGTCGTGCAGGATCTCGTGGATGGAGACGACGAGCATGTCGGCCGTCTTCGCGTGGCTCACGCGCCAGATCTCGGTGACGCCGGCCTCCGCCTGCTCCGGGTCGGGCTCCATGCGGCTGAGCGTGCAGGGCGGGCTCATCCAGTTGAGCGGCTTGTAGCTGAGCGAGTCGGAATGCACGAGGACGCTCCCGTCCGCCTTGAGCAGGATGAGCCGCGTCGCAAGCGGAAGGTGGGCGCTCAGGCGTCCAGCGTAGTCGACCGAGCAGCGGGCGATGACGAGGCGCACGATCTCCCAGGCTAGCGCCGACTCCCGGCCCGGCGTGACCCACTCCGTTCTCGGCACGGACGGCGGCTTCACGGAGCGCGGTTCGGCGCCCGGACCGCTGTGCACGGAGCTCCGCGACGAGAAGCACGCGCAGCGGCAGGCGGACAAGGCCCGGAAGATCGCAGCCGAGGCGTCCTGCATCGGCTGCCGGATGCCTGCTCGGCGCTGACCAGCCGTCTCGAACGGGAGGCGTTCCGTCCCCGCGTCGGCGTCACACGACGAGCGAGCGGATGGCCGCGGCCGCGGCTCCCCGCGCCCAGTCCTCGAAGGCGTGCGGTCGCACGACGATCCGGCATCGGACGGCGGCGCCGAAGGCGTGCTCGTGGAAGGCGGCGCGCACGTGCTCGTCGAAGAGGTCGAAGTTCGACACCGCCTCTCCGCCGATGATGACCGTCTCGGGTCCCACGAGGTTGACGAGGCTCGCGATCGCGGTGCCGATCGCCGTTCCCGCCTCGCGGAAGGCGTGCGTGGCCGCGGGGTCGCCCGCGCGTGCGAGGTCGGCGACCTCCTCGATCGTGAGGGCGCGGCCGTGCGCTTCGGCGACCGACGCGACGATCGCGGCCGTCGCCGCGACCGCCTCGACGCAGCCGCGGCGCCCGCACGCGCAGACGTGATCCGGCGAGGTGAGCGGCAGGTGCCCGATCTCCCCGGCGACGCCGTAGGCGCCCTCGACGACCTCGCCGTTGACATGCAGGCCGGATCCGATGCCGCGCCCGATCGTGACCATCGCGAACGACTCGGTTCCGAGCCCCACGCCGAACCAGTGCTCGCCGATCGTGAGCGCGCGCACGTCGTTCTCGACGACGATCGCCGCGGGCGTGAGCCGGCGAGCGAGGTCCGCGCCAAGGGGCACGTCCGTCCAGCCCATGTATGCGGACTCGCGCACGACGCCCGTCTCCGTGTCGACGTCGCCCGAGACCGAGACGCCGATCGCGGCGAGCCGCGAGCCGAGGCCGTCGAGCCGGTCCACGAGGCGCCCGACGAGGGCGACGATCGCGTCGACGACCCTGGCCGGGACGGTGGAGGTCAGGGGCAGCCGCTCGGATGCGGCGACGCGCGTCGTGAGATCGCACGCGACCCCGACGAGCTCGTCTGGGTTGACCTTGACGCCGATCGCGACGAGCGCGTCGGAGACGACCGCGACGGGGTTCGCGGGACGTCCCGGCAGCCCGTCCCGTCGCGAGCCGAGCGTGTCGTCGATGAGGCCGGCGGCCACGAGCGGCGTGACCGCCTTCGTGACCGCCGCCTGCGAGAGCCCCGTGATGCGGGCGACGTCGATGCGGCTGATGGGGCTGCGGGTCAGGATCGTCGTGAACACGCGCGTGGCGGCGTCCGAGGAGGACCGCAGCAGAGCGGCGCGCGCGCTCGCCTCGTCGTCCATGGTCAGCCTTCCACCCTCTCCTCACGCTAGTGCGGGCGGAGGCGCGACCGCCTCCGCCCGCACGCGCCGCGCCCTACTTCTTGGCGAGGATCTGCTGGGTCTGCTTCTGCATCTGCGGGAAGATGCTGTCGTCCTTCTCTCCGTTGAAGAACGCCTCGAACTCCGGCTGGATGGTGTCGGTGAGCTCCTGGCCGTTGACGGTCGGGGGCGCCGGGTACAGCTCCTTGTCGTTGAGTGCCTGCACGAAGGTCGAGAGGTCGATGCCCTCCGCCTTCTGCGCGTCGACCGTCGACTGCAGCGCCTGCGCGATCGACGGCAGGAAGGTCGCCGTCTTGCCCGCCGTCGTCTGGCACGCGAGCGAGCCCATGTAGCTCACCCACTTCCAGGTCTCGTCGACGTGCTTGGTGCCGACGAAGATGTTGTTCGCGTTCGAGTTGGAGATCATCGACCGGCCCTCGGGACCCTTGACCGTTCGCGCGATGCCGACCTTGATCCCGGGGACCTTCGTGATGGAGGTCGCCGTCCACGTGCCGTCCTGCGCCATCGCGACCGAGCCCGCGCCCATCTGCTCCGCCGCGGAGACCGTGAACTGGCCGTACTTCGGCATGAGGCCCCGGTCGCCGAGGCCCTTGATGTAGTCGAGCGTCTTGATCAGCCGCGGGTCGCCGTAGGGCAGCTCGGTCGGCCACGCCTTCTTGTCGCCGCCGAGACGCCAGCCGAGCGTCGAGACGAACGGGTTCCACGAGGTCTGGCCGTTGAAGTCGGCGGCTGCGAGGGTCCCGATGCCGTAGGTCTTGACGTTGTTCTTGTCGAAGCCGGGCTCGTCCCCGCGCACGCCGTTCTTGTCGATCGTGAGGTGCGCCACGATCTTGTCGAACGTTCCGCCGTCGTCCGGGTTCCAGGTCATGTTCTGGATGTCGTCGTCGGTGTATCCGGCGGCCGTGATCATGTCCTCGTTGAAGTAGATCGCCGCACCCGCCCAGTCGAGCGGGATGCCGTACTGCTTGCCGTCGAGGTACTTCCACGAGTCGACGCCGACGCTGAACTGGCCGAGGTCGTAGTGCGTCTTCTTGATGAGGTCGTCGAGCGGCATGATCTGCTTCTGCCCCGCGTACGCGCCCAGCAGCGGCACGCTGTTCTGGAACGCGTCGGGCGCCGTGCCCGCCACGAAGCCCGCGGTGAGCTTGGTGAAGTAGTCGTCGACGTTGTACTGCGAGATCTTCACCGTGATGTCCGGGTTCTGCTTCTCGAACCCGGGGATGCACAGCTTGTAGGCGGCGGCCTGCCGGTCGTCCCAGGTCCACCAGTTGACCGTGACCTTGCCGCCCGCGTCGCCGCTCGCGGAGCACGCGGCGAGACCTGCGGCCGCGAGCCCGGCGACCACGAGGCCGGCGATGATGCGGAGCTTTCTCATGAGTTCCTCACTCTGGGTGTGGTGACGCCGTCGTCGGCGTCGGAACGGGATGTGGTGGGTCGGTGACGACGACGGCGCCCCTCGCGGGGACGCGCACGTCGATGCGCTCGCCGCCGACGCGCACGACGACGTGTCGCGCCACGCCGCGGCGGTCGTGCAGCACGGCGCGGCGGAGGCGCCCGGCCGACCACTCGAGGTCGACCGCGAGGCCGCCACGGGCGCGGAGGCCGCTCACGCTCCCCTCCGGCCACGCCGCGGGGAGCGCCGGCAGCAGGTCGAGACTGCCGAGGTGGCTCTGGAGCAGCAGCTCGGCGATCGCGGCGGGGAAGCCGAGATTGCCGTCGATCTGAAACGGCGGGTGCGTGCTGAGCAGGTTGGGAAGCAGCCCGCCCCATTCCGAGCCGTCCACGGGTCCGTGCCGGGAGGCGTCTCCCGTGTAGGGGGTGAGCGCCTCGCGAAGCAGCTCGTACGCCGTATCCCCGTCGCCGAGCCGTGCTCGGAGCGCTGTCTTCCAGGCCCACGACCAGCCCATCGCGCCGGGTCCGCGCGCGTCGAGGAGGCGGCGGGCCCCCCGGGCCACGTCGGGCGTCCGCTCGGGCGAGAGCTGGTCGAGCGGGTAGAGGCCGACGAGCGGCGAGAGGTGGCGATGCGCGGGCTCGTCGTCGGGCACGTCGCCGGTCCACTCGCGGATCCGTCCGTCTGCTCCGAGCTCGACGGGCGCGAGGCGCTCGAGGGCGTGCTCGAGCTCGGGCCGCAGGGCGCAGTCCGGCTCGACGAGTGCGATCGCCCGCAGCGACCGCTCGAAGAGCGCGCGGATGAGCGCGAGGTCCATCGTCGCGGTGAGGCCGAGCGCGCGGGGCGTGCCGTCGGACGCTCGGTAGCGGTTCTCCGGGGATGTCGAAGGCGAGGTGACGAGGCGTCCGTCCGGGCCGGGCACGAGCCAGTCGAGGCAGAACTCGGCGGCGCCGCGCAGGAGCGGCCAGACTCGCGCGCGGGCGAGCTCCACGTCCCCCGTGAACTCGATGTGGTCCCACAACGAGTGGCACAGCCAGACGCCGCCCATCATCCAGATCGCCCAGCTCGGCGAGCCGTGGCCCATCCCGACGGGAAGGCTCCAGCCCCACAGGTCCGTGTTGTGGTGCGCGACCCATCCCCGGCAGCCGTAGAGCTCGCGCGCCGTGCGCTCGCCGGTGCGGGCGACGTGCTCGACGAGTGCGATCAGCGGCTCGAACGGGTCGTCGAGGCCGAGGGGCCCCGCGGCCCAGTAGTTCATCTGCGTGTTGATGTTGATCGTGTAGTTCGATGACCATGCGGGACGCAGCTCGGGGTTCCAGATCCCCTGCAGGTTCGCCGCTGGCCCGCCCGCGCGCGAGCACGCGGTGAGCAGGTAGCGCCCGTATTCGGCGGCGACCGTCGCGCGCAGCTCGTCGTCGCCGCGCAGGACGTCCCGGTCGACGTCCCACGTGCCGCCACGCCGGCCGCCGATCGCGAACCGCGCCGCCGAGAGCCGACGGACGTCGTCCTCGTGCTCGGCGAGCCGGAGCCCCGCGTCGTCGCTCACGGCGGCGAGCGCGCGGCCCCGTGCGCGATCCCGGATCGCCTCGCGGGAGGCGGTCCGCCACTCCTCGCCCTCGCCGGCCCACCACGACTCGGCGCGGGTCGAGGTCGAGAGTGCGATCAGCAGCCGACGGGCGCCGCGGATGCGCAGACCGGAGCGGTCCGCCTCCACGGTCCCCTCGCCTCGCAGCGCGAGCGCTGCGGCGGCGAAGGCGTCGAAGCCCCCCTCGCCCGGGGTGCGGTAGCGCAGCGCGGGCTCGACGGAGGGCTCGTGCAGCGGTGGGCCGTCGATCGGCACGTCCACCTCGAGCGTGAGCACCCCGTCCGTGGCGTTCCGGGCGGCCTCGCGCAGCGGCGTCGACCAGCGCACCGCCACCTCCGGCAGCGGCGCGTCGGCCTCCAGGTCGATGAGGAGCGCGTGGGCGGGAGCCGAGACCCAGGAGCGGCGTCGTACGCGGACCCCGTCGACGATGAGCGTCTCCGCGACGACGGCGCGGTCGAGGTCGAGCACGCGGGCCGGCTCCCCCGGGGCGGGCGCGGCGCCCGGCAGCGTGAGCTCGAGGTCGAGCAAGGGCAGGAACTCCTGGGTGTACCGGCCCTCGAAGCCCATGAGCAGCTCCTCGGCGCGGTCGAGCTCTCCGGCGGCGAGCGCGGCGCGCACCTCGGCGAGCCGCGCGGGGCCGGCGCCCGCCGCGATGAGACGCTCGAGCTCCTCGTCCGGCCCGTCCGGGGTCCCCGACCACACGGTCGCGTCGTTGACCTGGTAGAGCGCGGTCGACCCGCCGAACACCATCGCGCCGATCCGGCCGTTGCCGATCGGGATCGCCTCGGTCCAGTCGCGCGCCGGCTCGGCCCAGGCGAGCCGGAGGGTGTCGTCGCTCACTTGATCCCCGAGAACCCGATCGAGTTGACGATGCGCTTGCCGAACGCGAGGAACAGGACCAGCATCGGCAGGGCGGCGACGATCGTCGCGGCCATGAGGCCCGCCCAGTCCGGTTGCGATTGCGGCGACGACTGCTTGAACACGGCGAGCCCGAGCGTGAGCGGCTGGACCGAGGGGTCGGTCGTGACGAGGAGGGGCCAGAAGTAGTCGTTCCACTGGCCGATGAAGCCGAGGATGGAGAGCGTGACGATCGGCCCGCTCGTCATCGGGATCGTGAGGCGGAACAGCACGCGCAGGCGGCTCGCGCCGTCGATGAGGGCTGCCTCCTCGACCTCGTCCGAGAGGCCGAGCATGAACTGGCGCAGGAAGAAGATGTTGAAGGCCGAGAAGAGCGCCGTCGGCAGGATCATGCCGGCGAAGGTGTTGAGCAGCCCGAGCTCCTTGACGAGCACGAAGTTCGGCAGGAGGGTCAGGATCCCCGGCACCATGAGCGCCGCGAGGAAGAGCGAGAACACGAGCTCGCGTCCCCGCCACTGGAGCCGCGCGAACGCGTAGGCGGCGATCGTCGAGAAGAAGACCATGCACGCCGTCGAGAGCGTCGCGTAGACGATCGAGTTGAGCAGGTAGTGGAGGATCGGCACGGACGCCCCCGAGCCGCCCTCGGCGAGCGACTGCTGCGGGGAGGCGATGCCGAGCACGCGCTCGAACGGTCCGAGCGTGAACCCGACGGGCCACGGCGAGCTCGGGTCGGCGATCATCGCGTAGTTGTTCGAGAAGGCGGAGCGCAGCATCCAATAGAAGGGGAAGACGGTGACCCCGATGACGATCGCGAGGTAGATCCACGCGACGACCCGGCCCGGGGAGGTCCGGCGGCGTGTGCGTGCGCGCGTGCGGGCGGCGGGACGCGCGGAGGGGGCGACGGCGGCGCTCATCAGGCGTTGTCCGACTCGCTCGCACGCAGCAGCCGCATCTGCACGAAGGTGATGATGATGAGCATCGCGAACAGGGCGAGCGACATCGTCGAGGCGTAGCCGAAGTCGAACTGCCCGAAGCCCTTCTTGTAGATGTACATCTGCAGGACGTTGGTCGCGTTCGCGGGGCCGCCGGGGGGTCGGGTCGCCACGGAGACGATGTCGAAGACCTGGAACGCGCCGATCACGTTGAGCACGACGACGAGCGCGAGGATCGGGCGCAGCAGCGGCAGGGTCAGCCGGAAGAACATCGACGTCTCGCTCGCGCCGTCGATCCGACCGGCCTCGTAGATGGAGGGCGGGATCGTCTGCAGTCCCGCGAACAGGATGATCGAGGTGTACCCCATGTTCTTCCACACGTGGATGAGCGCGATCGACGGGATCGCCCATTGCCGCGCGGTGAGGAACTGGATGCCCTGGCCGCCGAACGCGTGGATGACGGAGTTGACGATGCCGAGCTGCGCGTCGAGCATCCACGACCACACGGTCGCGGCGACGACGCCCGAGATGAGGAACGGCAGGATGATGAGCCCGCGCACGACGGTCGACCGGGTCACGCGGTGCAGGACGGCGGCGGTCACGATCGCGATGACGAGGGTGAGCGCGACGGCGATGACGACGAAGTAGACGGTGACGGCGAGGGAGGCCCAGAAGGTGCCGTCGTGGATCAGCTCGACGAAGTTGTCGAAGCCGATCCATGTCGGCGCGCTCAGGAGGTGGTAGTCGGTGAAGCTGAAGTAGATGCCGCGCAGGGTCGGGTAGACGGCGAACACGAGGAACCCGATCACGGAGGGCGTGATGAGGACCCAGGCGAGGCGCGCGTCCCCGCGGTGCGAGGGCGCTGCGGCGTTGACGGGGCGGCGGCCGCGGCGGGAGCGGGCGGCCGTGGCGGCAGGGAGTGCTGCAGGGGCGGCGTTCGGGAGCGTCATCGGTCTTCCTTGTCGGCGTCCGGCTGCGTCGCCGGATCCTGCTGGATGCCGGACCCGCGGGGCCGGCAGTTGCATCGACAGGGTAGACATGGTTTATTGACGACGTCAAGTAATCCGATCGTCAGGAGTTCAGCAATGCACGACGGCAGCGACGCCGTTCTGACCCTGCGAGCGGCCGGGTCGTCGATCGTCGTCGACACGGCCGGGCGCATGCCGCGCGTGCTCCACTGGGGCGCCGATCTGGGCCCCGTGGACGCGACGACCGCGCACGCGCTGCGCGCGAGCGCGGCCCCCGCGATCCTCAACAACTCGCCCGACGTCCCGCGTGCGCTCAGCCTCTGGCCGACCGAGCACGAGAGCTGGTCGGGCACGCCCGCCCAGAGCGGCAACGCCGCCGGCACCGCGACGACGCCTCGCCCGAGCCTCGTCGCCGCCCGGTGGGACGAGGCCGCGGAGGGCGGGGGCGCGATGTCCTTCGACCTCGTCGACCCGGTCACGTGCCTGCGCGGCGAGCTCACCCTGTGCCTCGACGCGCACGGCGTGCTCGCCCTCGACATGGCGGTCACGCGCGACCTCGCGCTCGGCGAGGGGGCCGCCGCTCCCTACACGCTCGACGGCCTTCGCGCGCTCATGCCGGTGCCGGAGCGCGCGACCGAGCTGCTCGACTTCACCGGCAAGTGGTGTCGCGAGCGCTCGCCGCAGCGCTCGCCCTTCGGCTTCGGCACGCACGCACGCCGGGCTCGGCGCGGCAAGCCCGGCCACGACTCGCCCTTCCTGCTCGTCGCCGGCACGGCCGGCTTCGGCTTCGGACACGGTGAGGCGTGGGCCGCGCACCTCGCGTGGAGCGGCGAGGGCGAATACCTCGCCGAGCGCCTCCCCGAGGGCGCCGGGGTGTTCTCGTCCGTGATCGGCGCGGGCGAGGCGCTGCACTCGGGCGAGGTGATCCTCGCCGACGGCGAACGCTACGAGGCGCCGACCGTGCTCTTCCTGTGGTCCGACCGCGGGCTCGACGGGCTCGCCGCCCGGCTGCACCGACGGCTGCGCGCCCGGCCCACGCATCCGAGCAGTCCGCGCCCGCTCACGCTCAACAGCTGGGAGGCCGTCTACTTCGACCACGACCTCGCCCGGCTGACCGGTCTCGTCGAGCGCGCCGCGCGCATCGGCGTCGAGCGCTTCGTGCTCGACGACGGCTGGTTCCGAGGCCGCCGCCGCGCCGCCGCCGGCCTCGGGGACTGGGTCGTCGACGAGGGCGTCTGGCCGGGCGGCCTGCATCCGCTCGTCGAGCTCGTCCGCGATCGGGGCATGCAGTTCGGACTGTGGTTCGAGCCCGAGATGGTCAACCTCGACTCCGACCTCGCTCGCGCGCACCCGGACTGGGTGCTCGGCCCGTGGCAGGGACTCGGCGCCCCCGCTCGCGACCAGTACGTGCTCGACATCGCGCGCCCCGACGCCTACGAGCTCGTCCTCGAGCGCGTGTCGGCGGTCGTCGCCGAGTACCGCCTCGACTACATCAAGTGGGACCACAACCGCGACCTCCTCGAGGCGGTGGGCCGCCGCGAGGGCGGGGATCGTCCCGTCGTGCGCGCGCAGACGCGTGCGCTCTACCGCATGCTCGACGAGCTGCGGCGGCGCCACCCGGCGCTCGAGATCGAGACGTGCTCCGCGGGCGGCGGGCGCGTCGACCTCGGCATCCTCGAGCGCACGGACCGGCTGTGGGCGTCGGACTGCAACGACCCGGTCGAGCGTGCCCAGATCGAGCGGTGGACGCGGCTGCTCGTGCCGCCCGAGCTCATCGGCTCCCACCTCGGTGCCGCGCGCTCGCACACGACCTCGCGGCGCACGGACCTCGCGTTCCGGCTCGCGATCTCGCTCACCGCGCACGCGGGCATCGAGTGGGACCTCGCGGAGGCGTCCGAGGACGAGATGGCGCGGATCGGCGCGTGGGCGGATCTCTACCGCGAGCTGCGGGGGCTCATCCACACCGGTCGCGTCGTCAACGCGGACCTCGCGGACGATGCGACCGCGCTCAGCGGGATCGTCGCACCCGACGGCTCGCGCGCGCTCTACACCTGGACGCGGCTCGCGAGCTCCCCCGCCGGGCAGTCCGGGCGCGTGCCGCTCCCGGGTCTCGACGCCGCGGCCCGCTACCTCGTGCGCGTGCGGCGCGAGATCGGGGAGGCGTCCCGTCACCAGAACGGGGACCCCGAGTGGCTCGCCCTCGCCCACGCCCACGGCGCGGAGCTGCCCGGCTCGGTGCTCGCGCTCGCCGGCATCCCGCTGCCCACCCTCGACCCGCAGCAGGCGATGCTCCTCGACGTCACGAGGCTGCCGTGACCGATCTGGGCGTCGAGCCCCTCCCCACGCCCACCGACTACGGCGACTTCTGGGGCGCCGCCCTCGACGAGGCGCGTCGGCATCCGCTGCGGCTGCGCTGCACATCCGTCGACGCGGGCCTGTCGGCCATCGAGGTCGTCGACGTCTCCTTCGCGGGCGCGGACGGTCGCCCTGTGAGCGGGTGGCTGCGCCTTCCCCGGCACCGGTCCGCGCCGCTGCCCGCAGTCGTGCACGCGAACGGCTACGGCGCTGGACGCCTCGACGCGATCGATGACCTCGCCTGGTCGGCCGCCGGATTCGCCCACCTCGTCGTGGCCGCGCACGGGCAGGGCGGGGGGAGCACCGGGCATCTCCTCGAGGGGATCACGACGCCCGAACGCTCGTACTACCGCGGCGTCTTCGTCGACGCCGCGCGCGCCGTCGACGCGCTCCGGAGCCTCGATGGGATCGACCCCTCCCGGATCGCTGTGATCGGGAACAGCCAGGGCGGGGGGATCGCCCTCGGGGTGGGAGCGCTCGTGCCGGACCTCGTCGCGGTTCTCGCCCAGGCGCCGTTCCTGACCCACGCTCCTGCCGCGCTCCGCCGCGCGACGGCGGGACCGTGGCTCGAGCTGCGCGCCTACCTCGCCGAGCACCCCGAACGGGCGGACCGGGTCGCTCGCACGCTCGCCTACGTCGACGGCGTCACCTCGGCGCGGCACGCCTCCGCACCGGGCTGGATCTCCGCGGGTCTCGATGACGGCGTCTGCCCGGTCGAGACCGCGCGCAGTGCGGCGAGCGCGTACGCCGGGCCGGTCTCGCTGCGCGAATGGCCGGGGGCCGGCCACGAGGCGGGCGGGCCGGCCGACGTTCGGTGCGCGCTCGCCGTGCTCAGGACGCGCTTCGGCTCCGGCTCCGGGCGTTGCGGCTGAAGCCGGCGACGGGACATCCCCGCGCCGGTGTTCCCAGCCGCGCCACCACCGGCACCGGGAGCCGCGGCCTGTGCGCCGGCCCATGACCCGTCCGTTCCGGCACCCGGAGCGAACGATCTCACGACAGTCCTCGTCCCGGTCAGTTCGCCTGCAACGGTGACGACACATCGACTCTCGTCGCCGGGCGGCCGGCGACGAAGGCCAGCATCCCCGCCGACGCCGACGCCGACGCCGACGCCGACGCCGCGTTCGCGCGAGCCTGTCGGGCCGGGATGGCGGGCACCGTGCAGCCCCATTCCGTGTTCAGCCCCGATGCGAGCACGCTCTGTCGGTGTCGCCGCGCTCTCGCCGGCGCCGACCCCGTAGCGGCTCAGACGCGGTGCGCGTCCTGCGTGACGAGGGGACCGTCGTCGGAGCGCGGCACGCTCGTCGCGTCGTCCGCCGACTGCGGCAAGTGCGCGCGCAGCATCGAGCGGAGGCCGACGCCAGCGACGAGGAACGGAACGGTGGCCGGCAGTGTCCAGGCGCGCAGGCCGAGGCGCAGGAGGATGACGAACGCGATCGCGTAGAGCGCGGCGAGCACGACCACGGACACGACGCTCGCGAGAGTGTTGCGGTTCACTTCGGTCTCCCTTCGGACGGCTGTGTCCGAGTCGCGGGGGAAGGTGGAGCCATGACCGGTCAAGCACACGCGCGTCGGCGTGCCTGTCTCGCGTCGACGCTCACATTCCAAGCGTACTCAAAGCGAACGGGCTCACTCTGCCCGCCCAGCGCGACGCTCGCGGGCGACGGGCGAGGCGAGGCCTGCGAGCGCGACGAGCGCGAGCACGACGACGAGGGCGTTCAGCACGCCCACCGAGTGGGCGAGGAAGCCGATGAGAGGCGGCCCGACGAGAAAGGCGCAGTACCCGATCGTCGCGACGACGCTCACACGGCCGGCCGCGCGGGCGGCGTCGTCGGCCGCCGCCGACATCGCGACGGGGAACCCGAGCGCCGCGCCGAGCCCCCATAGCACGATGCCTGGCGCGTAGGCGAGGGGTGAGTCCACGAAGATCACGAGCGCGAGCCCGGCGACGCCGCACAGTGCGGACACGCGCAGGAGGGGGATGCGTCCGAAGCGGTCGATGAGCGGCGAGCCGACCCCG
>JAATFA010000155.1 GCA_015655445.1 Actinomycetales bacterium
ATCGTGCCGATCATCCCGGACGAGGCACGCACGTTCGGCATGGACGCCTACTTCCCGACGTCCAAGATCTACAACCCGCACGGCCAGCACTACACGAGCGTCGACCGGGAGCTCCTGCTCGCCTACAAGGAGAGCCCGCAGGGGCAGATCATCCACGTCGGCATCAACGAGGCGGGCGCGTTCTCGTCCTTCACGGCGGCGGGCACCTCGTACGCGACGCACGGCGAGCCGCTCATCCCCGTCTACGTCTTCTACTCGATGTTCGGCTTCCAGCGCACGGGCGACGAGATGTGGGCGGCGGGCGATCAGATGGCGCGCGGCTTCATCATCGGCGCGACCGCGGGACGCACGACGCTCACGGGCGAGGGTCTGCAGCACGCGGACGGCCACTCGCTCCTGCTCGCCTCGACCAATCCCGCCGTCGTCGCCTACGACCCCGCATACGGATACGAGATCGGCCACATCGTGCGCGCGGGCATCGAGCGCATGTACGGTGGCACGCATCCCGACCCGAACGTCATGTACTACCTCACGGTCTACAACGAGCCCATGCCGCAGCCCGCCGAGCCGGAGAACCTCGACGTCGACGGCGTCGTGCACGGCATCTACAAGCTCAAGGAGGCCGGCGTCGACGGCCCGCGTGCGCAGCTGCTCGCCTCCGGCGTGGGCGTTCCGTGGGCGCTCGAGGCACAGGAGCTCCTCGCCCAGGACTGGGGCGTCTCCGCCGACGTGTGGAGCGTGACCTCGTGGAACGAGCTGCGCCGTGAGGGCCTCGTCGTCGAGGAGCACAACTTCCTCAACCCCGGCGACGAGCCCGGCGTGCCATACCTCACGCGCAAGCTCGCGGGTGCGGAGGGGCCGTTCGTCGGCGTCTCCGACTACATGCACGCCGTGCAGGACCAGATCCGCCCGTTCGTGCCCGGCGACTACTACACGCTCGGCGCCGACGGGTTCGGCTTCTCCGACACGCGCCCGGCCGCGCGGCGGTTCTTCAAGATCGACGGTCCCTCGGTCGCCGTGCGGGCCCTGCAGGCGCTCGCGCACCGCGGCGCGGTCGACCCCTCGGTCGTCGCGCAGGCGATCGACCGCTACCGCCTCCACGACGTCGCGGCGGGCACGAGCGGATCCGCCGGCGGCGAGAGCTAGTGGCGGGGCCCGCCGTGAGGGTGGGGGACGAGCGGTAACGTGGCAGCCCCGAGGACGAAGCAGCAGACGCTCGCGTGGCTGCGGACGATCTCTGGCGAGCTCGCGACGGCGACGCTCAAGCAGCTCGACGAGACGCTGCCGTGGTACGGCGACATGCCGCCCGGCCGGCGATCGGCGGTCGGCCTCGTCGCCCAGGCGGGCATCTCCTCGTTCATCTCGTGGTACGACGATCCCACCTCGACGCCGTGGATCGCCGCCGACGTGTTCGGGGCGGCGCCGCGCGAGCTGCTGCGGTCGGTGAGCCTGCAGCAGACGCTGCAGCTCATCCGCGTCGTCGTCGAGGTCGTCGAGGAGCGCGTGGGGTCGAGCGACGAGAGCCTGCGCGAGGCGATCCTGCTCTACTCGCGCGAGATCGCGTTCGCGGCCGCCGACGTGTACGCGCGCGCCGCCGAGCAGCGCGGCCTGTGGGACGCGCGCCTCGAGGCGCTCGTGGTCGACTCGATCCTCACGGGCGAGTACGACAACGAGCTGCCGAGCCGCATCGCCGCTCTCGGCTGGAACGGCCACGGGGAGGTGTGCGTGCTCGTCGGCACGGCTCCCCCCGTGCTCGACGTCGACCAGCTGCGCCGCACCGCGCGCCACCTCGAGGCGGACCTGCTCATCGGCGTGCAGGGCAGTCGCCTCGTGCTCGTGATCGGGCGCGCGTCGCCGCACGCGGAGAGCGACGACCCTCCCATCCCCTTCCTCGACATCGCGACGCGTCTCGAGCCCGGCTTCGGGCCCGGCCACCTCGTGCTCGGGCCGGAGGTGCCGAGCCTCGTCGAGGCGGCGCGCAGCGCGCGCGCGGCGCTCGCCGGCTTCTCGGTCGCGCGCTCGTGGCGCAACGCGCCGCGGCCCGTGCTCGCGGACGACCTCCTGCCGGAGCGCGCGCTCGCGGGCGACCCGCTCGCACGGTCCACCCTCGTCGCGCGCATCTACCGGCCGCTGCACTCGCACTCCCCCGAGCTGCTCGTGACCCTGTGGTCGTACCTCGACAACGGGCGATCGCTCGAGGCGACAGCGCGCGAGCTCTTCGTGCACCCCAACACCGTGCGCTACCGGCTCAAGCGTGTGAGCGACCTCATCGGATGGGATGCGACGGGCCCGCGTGAGGCGCTCATCCTGCAGACGGCCCTCATCCTCGGCTCCATCGCGGAGCCCGAGCCGGGACGCAAGAAGAGCTGACCCCGCTTACCGCCCTTCCGCGCCGACCTTGGAGAACATGCCCAACGATCGCCGGATATCTTCGTCGACGCCAGACAGAACGGCGGACGGCACGCCCGCAAGGATAGAACGGTGATCGTCGTCGTCGCCCCGGGACAGGGCTCCCAAACACCCAGCTTCCTCGGTCCCTGGCTCGAGCTCGACGGCATGCGCGAGCGCATCGAACGCTACGCGGATGCCGCGGGCGTCGACCTCGTGCGCCACGGCACCGTCTCCGATGCGGACACGATCCGGGACACGAGCGTCGCGCAGCCGCTCATCGTCGCGGCGAGCCTCGCGAGCTGGGCGGCTCTCGCCGAGCGCGCCGGGCTCGATCTGCCGGACGGCGTCGCGGGCCACTCCGTGGGCGAGTTCGCGGCCGCGGCCATCGCCCGCGTGCTCGACGAGCAGACGGCCCTGCGCCTCGTGGGGGTCCGGGCGCGCGCGATGGCCGACGCGGCGTCCGCGGTGCGCACAGGCATGAGCGCCGTCGTCGGCGCCGACGAGACCGAGCTCGCGGAGGCGCTCGACCGCCTCGGCCTCGCGGCCGCGAACTACAACGGCGCAGGCCAGGTCGTCGTCGCCGGCGACCTCGACGCGCTCGCGCGCCTCGCCGAGCAGCCCCCCGCTCGCGCGCGCGTCATCCCCCTGCAGGTCGCGGGCGCGTTCCACACGGCCACCATGGCGCCCGCGCGTGCGGCGCTCGCGCGGGCCGCCGCCGCCGCGGCGGCCGCCGACCCCGCGACCGCGCTCTGGACCAACAGCACGGGCGCGCGCGTGGACGACGGGCGCGCGTTCGTCGACCTGCTCGTCTCCCAGGTCGCCTCGCCCGTGCGGTGGGACCGGACGATGGAGTCCTTCGCGGCGGAAGGCGTCGAGGGCATCGTCGAGCTCGCCCCCGCGGGCGCGCTCGTGGGGCTCGCCAAGCGCGCGCTGCGTGGCGTTCCCGCCGTCGCCGTCACGGCACCGGACGACCTCGAGAGCGCGGCCGCCCTCGTGCGGGGCGCCGCATGATCGGCCCTGCACCGCTCCCCTAAGCTGGGTGACGGTCACCCGCACGTTCCGCTCCAGAAGCGCACGTTCCGCTCCAGAAGAAGGAAAACGAATCATGGCACTGTCCTCCGAAGAAGTCCTCGCCGGTCTCGCCGAGCTCATCAACGACGAGACGGGAATCGCGACCGACACGGTCCAGCCGGACAAGTCCTTCACCGACGACCTCGACATCGACTCGATCTCGATGATGACGATCGTCGTGAACGCGGAGGAGAAGTTCGACGTGAAGATCCCGGACGACGAGGTCAAGAACCTCAAGACCGTCGGGGACGCGGTCAACTTCATCGTGAACGCGCAGGGCTAGTCGACGCACGGGACCGGCCAGCCCGTCGCCGGCTGGCCGGCACCGCGTCCGTTCGTTTCGATCCACAAGGAACGTGTCATGACCAAGAAGATCGTCGTCACCGGCATCGGCGCGACCAGTCCCCTCGGCGGGACAGCGCGCGACAGCTGGAGCGCCCTGCTCGCGGGAGAGTCGGGCATCCGCACCCTCGAGGACGACTGGGTCGCGCGGCACGAGCTGCCCGTGACCTTCGCGGGGAAGGTGCGCGTGCCGGCGGCCGACGTGCTCGAGCGCCTCGAGGTCAAGCGCCTCGACCCGTCGACCCAGTTCGCGATCATCGCCGCGCGCGAGGCGTGGAAGGACGCGGGCACGCCCGACGTCGATCCCGTGCGCCTGCTCGTCGACTTCGCGACCGGCATCGGCGGCGTGTGGACGCTCCTCGACGCGTGGGACGTGCTCAAGGAGAAGGGGCCGCGCCGCGTGCTTCCGCTCACGATCCCCATGATCATGCCGAACGCGGCCGCCGCGGCCATCAGCATGGAGATCTCGGCGCGCGCGGGCGCTCGCACGGTCGTCTCCGCGTGCGCCTCGAGCACCGAGTCGATCGTCAACGCCTACGACCACCTGCAGGCCGGTCTCGCGGACGTCGTGCTCGCGGGCGGCGCGGAGGCCGTCATCCATCCGCTGCCGATGGCCGCGTTCGCGACCATGCAGGCGCTGTCCAAGCGCAACGACGACCCCGCGCACGCGTCGCGCCCGTACGACGTGACGCGCGACGGCTTCGTGCTCGCCGAGGGCGCGGGCGCGCTCGTGCTCGAGACGGAGGAGCACGCGCTCGCGCGGGGGGCGCGCATCTACGCCGAGCTCACCGGAGGCGCGGTCACGAGCGACTCCCACCACATCACCGCCCCCGACCCGGAGGGCTCCGCGGCCGCGCGCGCGATGAAGGAGACGATCGAGCTCGCCGGCGAGACGCCCGAGAGCGTCGCGCACATCAACGCGCACGCGACGAGCACGCCCGTGGGCGATATCGCCGAGTACCACGCGATGCAGCGCGTGTTCGGCGACGCGCTCCCCGGCATCCCGGTGTCGGCGACGAAGGCCGCGCACGGCCACCTCCTCGGCGGCACGGGCGCCCTCGAGGCGATCTTCACGCTCCTCGCGCTCGCCGAGCGCACGGCGCCGCCCACGATCAACCTCACGGACCAGGACCCGCAGATCCCGCTCGACGTCGTGACGAGCCCGCGGCGCTTGCCGGACGGCCCGCTCTTCGCGATCAGCAACTCGTTCGGTTTCGGCGGTCACAACGCGGTCGTGGGCTTCCGCACCTACGGCGACTGACGCGCGCCGCCCCGGGGTCTGACGCGGGCGCGTGCGTGCTGCGATCGGGCCGAGCGGCCCTCAGCCGACCTTGTGCAGCCAGATGACGGGGTTGGCCTCGCCCGCGTGGCGGAAGGCCTCGAGCTCGTCGTCCCACGCCTGTCCGAGGGCGAGGCGCAGCTCGCGGTGCAGCTCGAGCGCGTTCGACCCCGCGATCTCCATGGCATATCGCACACGGTCCTCGGGGATGACGATGTTGCCGACCGTGTCGGTCTGGGCATAGAAGATGCCGAGATCGGGAGTGTGCAGCCAGCGGCCGCCGTCGCTGCCGAATCCCGCGTCCTCGGTCACCTCGTAGCGCAAGTGCTCCCACCCGCGCAGGGCCGACGCGAGCTTCGCACCCGTGCCGCGCTCGCCCTCCCAGTAGTACTCCGTGCGGAGAGTTCCGGGCAGCACGGGCTGGGGCATCCACTGGAAGTTGACCGCCCGTTCCAGTGCACGCCCTGCTGCCCACTCGACGTGCGGGCAGAGCGCACGAGGAGCGGAGTGCACGTACAGCACTCCGCGCGCGTTCGCAGTAGCCACTTCCACTCCATTCCGTTCAGGTGCGACTTCCCCATCGTCCTGATCGGCGAGCGTGGTGACTCGAGAGCATTATGACGGATGCGACTGCGAAATGACAAGCGTGTCATTCGCGCCCACCGTCACGTCGCGTCCGCGTAGCTGTCGACGACGTCGACCGTGACGGCGAACTCGACGGGCGTGCGGCCGAACAGGAGGCGGCCCGCCTCGGCGGCGGACTCCCGGAACGCCCGCTCGACGTCGACCGCGAGCGCGGCGGGCGTGTGGACCATGAGCTCGTCGTGCAGGAAGAACACGAGGTGCGGCCGCTCCGTGAGGGGCGCGTCGGGGCCGACCGCCGCCGCCCCGAGCTCCCACAGTCGGCGGCGCATGGTGCCCATCCAGCACAGCGCCCACTCGGCCGCCGTGCCCTGCACGACGAAGTTGCGCGTGAAGCGTCCCCAGCTGCGCGCGTCGCCGTGCACGCGCCGCAGCTCGGCCTCGGTCGCCGTCTCGTCGTAGCCTCCCGCCGCGCGCGGAGGCGAGCTGCGCCCAAGCCACGTCGTGACGACCTCCCCGCGCTCCCCCGCGCGCGCCGCCTCCTCCCCGAACGCCATCGCGCGCGGGAAGGCCCGCGCGATCCGCGGACGCATGCGCCCGCTCTCGCCCGCCGTGCCCCCGTAGATCGCGCCGAGCATGCCGTACTTCGCCTGGCGACGCGTCTCGACCGCGCCGCTGTCGACCATGCCGGCGTACAGGTCCTGCGCGCGGCCCGCGCGGGCCATTCCGTCGTCGCCGGACATCGCCGCGAGCACGCGCGGCTCGAGCTGCGCCGCGTCGGCGACGACGAGCTTCCATCCCGGGTCGGCCACGACGGCGCCGCGCACCTCCTTCGGCAGCTGGAGGGCGCCCCCGCCGTGGGAGGCCCAGCGCCCCGTCACGACGCCGCCGGGCACGTAGACGGGATGGAACCGCCCGCCGTGCACCCACTCCTCGAGCCAGTGCCATCCGTTGGCCGCGAGCAGCCGCGCGAGCCGCTTGTACTCGAGCAGCGGCGCGATCGCCGGATGCTCGACGCGACGCAGCTCGCCGGATCGCGTCGTCGAGACGCGCAGCCCCGCGCTCTGCAGCCCCTTGAGCAGCTCGACGGGCGAGTCGGGGTTGAGCTCGGGCAGGTCGAGCGCGGCTCGCACCTCCCGCAGGAGGACCTCCATGCGCTCAGGCCGGCCGCTCGCCGGGCGCGGCCCGAGCATGCCGCGCAGGATCTCGTCGTGCCGCGCGGCGTCCCACGGCACGCCCGCGACGGTCATCTCGACGGCGCACAGCGCTCCCACGTTCTCGGCCGCGAGGAGCAGGCGCACGCGATCCGGGGCACTCGAGGACTCGGTCGCGGCGACCTGTCGGCGCAGCTCCTCGATCGGGTCGAGTGCGGGCACACGCGCGTCGTCGACCTCGAAGAGCGCGTCGAGGGCGCGATCGCGCGGCCGCGGCGGCTCGTCCCACGCATCGCGGGGCAGTCGCGCGAGCGCAGAGCCGGCCGTGAGGGTCGACGATCGCAGGATCGCGCGGCACAGCCGCAGGTCGACGCAGCGCTCGACGCGCGCCCCCGCCTCGAGCACGGCGGGGTAACGCCGGCTCGTGTCGTCCCACACCCAGCGCACCGACGGGGGGCGCCCCGCGACCGCGCGCGCGAGCCCCACGGCACCTGTGCGCTCGGTCGCGAGCACGTGCAGGCCCGCGTCGAGATCGGTGACGGTGAGCTCGTCGTCCTCGCCCGCGACGACGCAGTAGCGGACGGTCGTCAGTGGAGCGGACGCCCCTCGCGGTCGAGCACGTTCTTCTCCCCCGCCTCGATGGGCACGCGGAACCGGTTCTGCTTGGGCGGCAGGGGGCAGTTGAAGCTGTAGCTGAACGCGCACGGCGGTAGCACCGCGAAG
>JAATFA010000061.1 GCA_015655445.1 Actinomycetales bacterium
CATCCACTCGTAGTACGCGCCGAAGAAGGTCGGCGCGGGGCCGTCCGGCGGCTGGAGGTTCGGCACCGTGAGGTCGGGCAGCGACCGCGTGCGCACGTACGCCCACAGCCACGCGGGGTGCGGCACGACGTCGGGCGCGAACCGCACCATCGTCTTGAGATCGAGCGTGTCCGGGATCGCGGGGCTTCCCCAGTCCCGGCCGTTGGAGAAGGACCAGTCGAGCGTCGCGATGAGCGCCTTCGCGCCCGCCGCGCGCGCGCGATCCATCCGCTGCACCATCGCCTCGCGCGTGCCCGTCCAGTACATCTGGAAGAACGTGTTCGGGTTGGCGGCCACGACCTCCTCGACGGGCTTGCTCGCGAACGAGCTCAAGCCCATGATGATCCCGCGATTCGCCGCGGCGCGCGCGACCGCGACCTCGCCCTCGGGGTGCACGGCCTGCACGCCCGTCGGCGAGATGAGCACGGGCATCGAGACCGGGATGCCCAGCACGGTCGTCGACAGGTCGCGCTTGGCGCGGTGCCCGGCCACGTGCGGCGCGAAGCCGAGCTCGGCGAACGCCGCCATGTTGTCGTCGATCGTGCGGCCGCGCTCCGAGCCCGCGACGAGCGCACCGTAGACGGAGCTCGGCAGCCTCCTCTTCGCCCGCCGCTGCGCCTCCGCGACGGTCTCGAACCATGCGTTCCTCGGCATCGTCCGTTCCTTTCCCCGCCGGCTCTCGACCGGACGGATCGTTCTGGGCGCCGGAGCTCCTCCGGCGCGGCTTCACTCGCGGAACACCTCGCTGAGCGCCGGCGCCACGTCGGCCGCCGTGCGCACGAGCGAGAGCGTGCCATGACCGGCGCGTGCGAGCTCCCGCCCGAGCTCGACGTCCTTCTCCCCGCTCGTGTCCAGGAGCACGTCGAGCCGGGGAAGGCGCGCCGCGAGGGGACGGGGATCCGGCCCCGCGTTGTGCACGCAGTCGGAGAGGAGCACGACGCGAGCGTCGCGCACGGGCACGCGCTCGAGCTGGCGGCGCGCGATCTCGAGCGGGAAGCCGACGTTCGTGAGCCCGCGCGCGGGGATGCGCAGCATCGTGTCGAGCAGGTCGAGCGGCCGCACGGGACGGCCCGGCTCGAGCAGCACGGCGGCGTCCGACCAGAACGCCACGACGCCGAGCGCGTCCTGCTCGAGCTCGGCCGCGAGCGCCCCGACCGTCGCGGCCGCCGTGCGCACGCGCTCGCCGCGCATCGAACCGGAGACGTCGACCGCGAGCACGACCGCTCGACGCGCCCGCACGCGCTCGCGCACGACGATGTCCTCCTCGTCGGGCACGGGCTTCTCCGCGAGCACGCGCAGGGTGCGGTCGAGGTCGAGGTCGTCGCTCCCGCCCCGGTAGGGGAGGCTCGCGAGGCGGCCCGCGCCACGGCGCACGGCGCGCTCCACGCGCGGGCGCGGCACCGCGAGACGAGCGGCGATCGCACGAGCGCGCGCCCGCACCTCCGCGTCGGCCTGCGCCGACTCCTCGAGGGGCACGAGCCGCCCCTCGTCCTCCGTCTCCCCCGGCACGCTCGTGCCGGGGCGAGTGCGGTCCGGCGCCCGACCGCCGCCGCGCTCGGCGCGCAGCACGACGCCGCCTGCGCCGCTCACCGCGTCGAACACCGTGGGTTCCTCCTCGAGCTGTTTGGGTTTCCGCCGCAGCGGCGGCCGGGACGTGCGACCCTCCCGCTCCCTGCGCACGGGCGAGTCGGCCTCCACCTCCCTTCAGCCGGGCTCCGCGCGCGCGGGATCGAGCACGAAGCGGTCCTCCCAGATCTCCCGCAGCACGCGCTCGGGCGTCGTCTCCGCGGCCTCGTCGAGGCGGATGCGGCCGGAGAGCGCGACGAGCATTGCGTCATAGACGAGCTCGGGATAGCGCTCGTCGCCGGGCTCGTCGACCTCGCGGAGCACGGCGAGCTCGCGCGCGACGAGCGCGCAGTCGATCGCGCCGCGCACGCTGCTGCCCTGCCGCACGTCCGGGTGGGAGCGCGTGGCGCGCGTGACCGCGACCGCGTCGGGCACGATGCGCTCCGCGAGCGCGCCGTCGAGGCCCGTGCGCAGCGCGACGATGCCCTCCTCTGCCGCGGCGTCCTGGTAGTCCACGACGATGCGCGTGAACCGGTCGGTCACGCTCGTCGACAGGCGCGTCGTTCCCACGTTGTCGTAGGGGTTCATGGAGGCGACGACGCGGAAGGTCGGCAGGGCCTCGATCGCGCCCACGCTCGGCACCTCGATCACCCGATCCGCCATCGCCGTGAGGAGCGTGTTGAGCGTGTCCTCCGGGGCGCGGTTGAACTCCTCGATGTAGAGGAAGCCGCCGCGACGCATCGCCTCGACGAGCGGGCCCGGCACGAAGTTGTCGGCGCTGTAGTCCTCCCGCAGCACCCGGGCCGGGTTGTGGTGGCCGA
>JAATFA010000114.1 GCA_015655445.1 Actinomycetales bacterium
CCCCAGGCACATCCTCGAGGAGCTGTCCGAGCGCGTCGACGCGCTCAGCGCGCACCTCGGGCGCCCGCTCACGCTCATCGCCGAGTCGGACCTCAACGACCCGACGCTCATCATGCCGCGCGAGGCCGGCGGCTACGGGCTAACGGCGCAGTGGAGCGACGACTACCATCATGCCGTGCACGTCGCCCTCACGGGCGAGACGAGCGGCTACTACGCCGACTTCGCACCGCTCGAGGCGCTCGCGAAGGCGGCCACGAGAGGCTTCTTCCACGACGGCACCTATTCCTCGTTCCGCGGGCGCGAGCACGGCAAGCCCATCGACCCGCGCACGCCCACGTGGCGCCTCGTGACCTTCTCGCAGGACCACGACCAGGTCGGCAACCGAGCGGCGGGCGACCGCCTGCCGGCGACCCTCGACGAGGACGGCCTCGCCCTCGCGGCGCTCCTGACCCTCGCGACGCCGTTCACGCCCATGCTCTTCATGGGCGAGGAGTGGGCGGCCTCGACGCCGTGGCAGTTCTTCACCTCGCACCCCGAGCCCGAGCTCGCGCGCGCGACGGCGGAGGGCCGCCTCGCGGAGTTCGAGCGCATGGGATGGGACCGCGAGAGAGTGCCCGACCCGCAGGACCCGCAGACCTTCCTGCGCTCGAAGCTGCGCTGGGAGGAGCCGTACCCGCCCGACGGCAGGCCGAGCGTGCACACGCGCATCCTCGACCTCTACCGCCGCCTCGGTCGTCTGCGACACGAGCACCCCGAGCTCACCGACCCGCGGTTCGCCTCGCTCAGCGCCGAGGTGAGCGAGGATCCGCGCAACTTCCGCTTGCGCCGCGGGTCGCTCGAGGTCGTCGTCAACCTCTCCGACGAGCCGCTGCTCGTCGAGGCGCCGGAGGAGGTCCTGCTCGCGACCGGACGAGCGGAGACGACCGAGGAGGGCCTCGAGCTCGCGCCCCGCACGGGGGCGATCGTGCGCGTGCGCGACGGGTCACGCACGCGCACGGCCCGAGAGAGCACTGAGCGCGCGTGAGGCCCGCGGGTCGCGCGTGAGGCCCGCGGGTCAGAGGCCCGGGATGCCGAACCCCCAGCGCCAGCGCCGCTCCTGCCGGTGCCGGCCGCGCACGATCGGGGCAGCGGGCGCGTCCGATCCGCCCGTGCCCTCCGTCGCCCCCGTCACGCGCGCGGCGAGCGCAGGCACGGGCTCGAGCCGCGGCTCCGCGGCCGCGTCCTCGACCCCGTCCGGGAGGATGACATGCACGTCGAGCTCGGCGGTGCCGCGCAGGGAGCGCGCGACCGACGATGCGCTCGGCCGTTCGCGCGGGTCGCGCCGTGTCATGCGGCCCAGGAGCAGACGCCATTCCGGCTCGAGCGAGGCGGGCAGCACGGGATCGGAGACGAGGCGCGCCGCGAGCGACTCGGCCATCGTCCCGGGGAACGGCGACTCCCCCGTGAGCGCCTCGAGCAGCACGAGACCGAGCGAGTAGACGTCGCTCGCCGCGCTCACGGGCTCGCGCGCCGCCTGCTCGGGACTGAGGTAATAAGCGGTGCCGAGCACGATGCCCGTCGACGTGAGGCTGCTGCCGGCCGGCAGCTGCGCGATCCCGAAGTCGGTGAGCTTGGCGATCCAGCGGAACCCGAGCCCCTCCGTGTCGCGCACGAGGATGTTCGCGGGCTTGACGTCGCGATGGACGATGCCGTGCCGATGCACGTACGCGAGCGCCTCGGCGACCTGGGCGCCCACGTCCGCGACCTCCGCCGAGGGGAGCGGGCCGCCGACCATGCGACGCTCGAGCGTCGTGTCCTCGACGAGCTCCATGACGAAGTAGCGACGCGTGCCCTCCGGAAACGCGTGCGTGCCGGCGTCATGCACGCTCACGAGCCCGGGATGGTTGAGCGAGGCGAGCAGGCGGATCTCGTACTCCTGCCGCAACTGCTGCTCCGCGCTCGCGTGCTCCTGACGGAAGACCTTCACGGCCACTTCGCGACCGAGCTTCTCGTCGGTCGCCTGATACACAGACCCCATGCCCCCCGACCCGAGGGGGACGTGGATGCGATACCGTCCCCCCACAAGCGCGCTGTTCTCCATGGGGGCCTCTTCTTCTCGGTGCTCGCGCTCGATCGCGGCACGGTGAGGAGATGCCGGTCGACGCGACGAGCGTCGGAATCCTGCCACTGTAGGTCATGGCGTGTCCCCCGCGCGCGGGATTGCCCCGCCGTCTACCGACTCGTTATAATCTCGCGTCCGTTGGACGTACGGTCCGACGGGCGGCACGGCTAGCGTCGACACGTGAGCACGCGCCTCGTCCTCGTCTCGGACACGCACGTGCCGGACCGCGCACGGCGCATCCCGGACGCCCTGTGGCGCGAGCTCGAGGCCGCCGACGTCGTCGTGCACGCAGGCGACTGGACGGCTCCCGCGGTCCTCGACGAGCTCGAGTCCCGCGTGCACACGCTCGTCGGGGTGTGCGGCAACAACGACGGGCCCGAGCTGCGCGAGCGGCTCCCGACGATCGCGACGGCGGACCTCGACGGCGTGCGCGTCGCCGTCGTGCACGAGACCGGTCCCGCCGCGGGACGCGAGGAGCGCTGCGCGGCACGCTTCCTCGAGGCCGACGTGCTCGTCTTCGGGCACAGCCACATCCCGTGGGACACGACCGCTCCGGGCGGCCTGCGCCTGCTCAACCCGGGCTCGCCCACGGACCGGCGGCGGCAGCCCGTGTGCACCCTCATGCGCGTCGTGCTCGACGGCGGACACGTGCGGGACGTCGAGCTCGTCGACCTCGGCTCCGGACGCTGAGCGGACCGACGCGCCGCGCATCCGAACGCTCCACGCACTCGGACGGCCCGCTCACTCGAGCAGGAGGAACCCCTCCGCGACGAGCTCGCGCACGCGCGGCAGGAGCGCGGCGCGCAGCTCGTCGGCGGACGCGTCGAGCACCTCGGCGAGCGCGCTGAGGATCGTCCCGACCCCGAGCGTGCCGTCGCACGCGCCGACGAGCCCCGCGAGCGCCGCGTCGACGCGGTGCTCGCGCGCGAAGCCGCCGCCCTGGCGCAGCACGATCGCACTCGGATGCTCCTCCCCCGGCCAGTACGAGCGCTCCTCCGTGACGTCGGGGGCGACGCGCAGCGTGCGCGCCGCGAGCGCGTCGTCGTCGAGGCCGGCGAGGAGGTCGAGCGCCGCGATGGTGCGCGCGACGACGGCGCCGAGCCCCTCCCCGGAGCGCGCGGACGCGAGACGCTCGCCGCGGCGGACGGTTGGACCTCCCCGGCCCGCCGCGCGCAGCGTGAGGTAGCCGAACCCGACGGCGCGCACGCCTCTGCGCTCGAAGTCGTCGAGCCACGCCGCGGTGAGCCGCTCGAACTCCGCGGTCCCCGGGCGCGTGCCGCCGTCCCGGATCCACGTCTCGGCGTACCGCGCGGGGTCGAGCACGTCGCGCTCGACGATCCACGCGTCCAGTCCCGCCGCGTCCGCCCATCCGAGCGCGCGCTCGAGGCCGTCGACGCCGTCCCGGTACTCCCAGTTGCCGAGCAGCTGGGCGACGCCGCCGGGGGCGAGGTGCTCGGCGAGTCCCGCGACGACGACCGCGAGGAGCGCGTCCCCCTCGCGTCCGCCGTCCCGGTACTCGTAGCGCGGCACGCCCGGCGCGCGCGGTGTGATGACGAACGGCGGATTGGAGAGCACGCGGTCGAAGCGCTCGTGCGCGACGGGCTCGAACAGGTCGCCGAGCCGGAACTCGATGCCGCGCACGTCGTTGAGCCCGGCCGTGAACCGCGCGTACGCGAGCGCGCGCGCGGAGACGTCCGTCGCGACCACGCGCCGCGCGAACCGCGAGGCGTGTAGGGCCTGGATGCCGCAGCCCGTCCCGAGATCGAGGACGGCCTCGACGGGCGTGTCGACGAGGAGCCCGCTCAGTGTCGTGCTCGCGCCGCCGACGCCGAGCACGTGGTCCGGCGGCAGTGCGCCGCCGAGAGCGAGCTCGCCCGGGTCGCTCGCGATCCACCAGCTGCCCGCGCCCGCGGCGTCCACGAAGGCGTAGGGCCGCAGGTCGACGAGGGGCCGCACGCGGGTCCCCGCGAGCGCGACGAGGCCGAGCTCGACCGCGCCGTCCGTGCCGACGCGCGGGAGCGCGCGATCGAGCTCCGGCCGCCCCGCGTCGTCGCCGAGCACGAAGAGTCGCGCGAGCACGGACGCGGCGCTCCCGCTGCGTGCGAGGGCCCGTCGCGCGGGCACGCGGTCGCCCCGGAAGAGCGCCTCGTCCGCCTCGACGCCCCACTCCTCGCGCAGGCCGTCGACGCTGTACCGCGCCTCGGTGAGGTCCCCACGCAGTCGGGCGAGGGCGCGCGCGTCCGATCGCGGCACGCGCGCCGGGGCCATGCACACCTCCCGCGTCGCTGCGGCGGCTCCGCGCGACCAGCTACTAGTGTGGACGTCGTCCACAAGCGCTCGCAAGGAGCACGACCCGCCACCGGAGGACGCCCCGACCGTGACCGCGATCCCCTCGAGTCGCGAGACCTACCGCCACGGGGGCCTGCGGGAGGCGCTCATCGAGGTGGGGGTCGAGCTTGCGCGCACGGGCGGGCCCGACGCCGTCGTGCTGCGCGAGACGACGCGACGCACGGGCGTCGCGCCCAATGCCGCATACCGCCACTTCGCCGACCGGCAGGAGCTCCTGCGCGCCGTGTCCGACCGCGCGCAGGCGCTCGCGGCCACGCGCATCGAGGAGCGCCTGCGCGGGCTCGGCGGCACGGGAGACGCGGGCGAGGACGCGCGCGCTCTCATCCGCGCGATCGGCCACGCCTACGTCGACTTCGCGCGCGCCGAGCCGGGGCTCTTCCGCGCCGCCTTCACGGTGCCCCGTGACCTCGTGACCGCCGGCTCGCGCACGAAGGCCGGCTCGGGCGGCCGCACGCCGTTCCAGCTGCTCGCACGCGCCCTCGACGCCCTCGTCGAGGCCGGCCTCCTGCCGCCGGAGCGCCGTCCGGGCGCCGAGTTCTGCGCGTGGTCGGCCGTGCACGGGCTCGCGATGCTCGTGCTCGAGGGCCCGCTGCACGCGCTCGACGAGGCGGCGGTCGTGGCGGCGCGCGACCGCGTCGTCGAGGCGATCGTCCGCGGCCTCTGATCCCGCGACGGTCTCTCGCGCGCGGCCGGTGCGCGCGAGACGGGTCTACGCTGGATACGGATGAAGCCCTTGACCGAGTCCGACATCCGCGGCAGCCTCGTCAACGCGTCCCGAGGGGACGCGGAACGGATGACCCTCCCCGGGCTCCACGAGGTCGTGTGGGAGGACCGCGAGTTCCTCGGCTGGCGCGACCCGCGCGCCCACCAGCGCGGCTACATCGTCCACTGGCAGGACGATCGCCCTGTCGGGATCGCGCTGCGGGCGGCCGAGACGCGCATGTCGCCCGGCATCTCAGCGATGTGCTCGCTGTGCCGTACGCCGCAGCCGGCGCACCAGGTGTCGCTCTTCACGGCGCCGCGCGCGGGCGACGCGGGACGCGACGGCAACACCGTCGGCACCTACATCTGCTCCGACCTCGCGTGCTCGCTCATCATCCGCATCGCGCCGCCGCGCTCGGACCTGCAGCCCGACCCGCGCGAGGTCATCGCGTCGCGCGCCGCGGGCCTGCGCTCGAGGCTCGACGCCTTCACGCGGCAGATCCTGAGCACCGCCGTCTGACCCGCGCGTCGGCGTCACGACGAGCGGCCGCGCTCCGCCTTCTGCGGATCGCCCCGCCGAAGGTCTCGCCGCTCATCGCCCGCCTCTCCACGTGCGCGCCCCCTCTCGTGCGCGCCCCGTGCCCGGCCCCTTCTCCTCGCCGTCCTCCCGCACGATCGAGAGCGGGTCGGTGACCGTCTCGAGCGACTTGCGCTCGGCGTCGACGCCGAAGATGAACGCGACGAGCCCGCCGACGATCATGATGCCGGCGCCGAGGAAGTAGCTGACCGTGAGCGGCCCGCGCGAGGACCCGTCGCCGACGAGCGAGCCGTAGATGACGGGCGCGATCGCGCCGGCGATCTGACCGAGGGAGAAGAAGTACGAGATGGCCCGGCTGCGCAGCTCGAGCGGGAAGAGCTCGCTCATCGTGAGGTATGCCGACGAGGCCCCCGCCGAGGCGAAGAAGAACGCGACGCACCAGAAGATCGTCTGCGTGACGGCCGTGAGCGTGCCCGCCTGGAAGAGGATCGCCGAGAGCGCGAGCACGAGCCCGGAGACGCCGTAGGTGAGCAGGATCATCTTCCGCCGGCCCCACACGTCGAACAGGTGCCCGAGCACGAACGGCCCCACGAGGTTGCCGATCGCGAACGGGAAGAAGTAGAGGCCCGTCTGGGACGTCGGGATGCGGTAGAAGTTCTCGAGCACGAGCGCGTAGCTGAAGAAGATCGCGTTGTAGAGGAACGACTGGGTCACCATCATGACCGCAGCGACGAGCGTGCGGTTCGGGTACTTCTTGAACAGCACCGCGAGGAGCTGCATGATCGGCACGCCCACGGTGGGGACGATGCGGATCGCGTGGCTGCGGTCGACCGGCTCGAGCGTGCGGCCCGACGCCTCCACGCCCTCCTCGATGCGGTCGACCGTGCGCTCCGCGTCCTCCTCGCGGCCGTGCGTCATGAGCCAGCGTGGGCTCTCGGGGATGTGCCGCCGCAGGTAGATGATGACGAGGCCGAGCACGGGCCCGATGAAGAAGCCGATCCGCCAGCCCCAGTTCTCGGTCACGAGATCCGTGTTGAGCAGGTAGAGGTTGGCTGCGGAGCCGAGGGCTGCGCCGCCCCAGTATGTGCCGTTGATGATGATGTCGACGCGCCCGCGGTAGTGCGAGGGGATGAGCTCGTCGATCGCCGAGTTGATGGCCGCGTACTCGCCGCCGATGCCCGCTCCCGCGACGAAGCGGAACGCGTAGAAGAAGATGAGGGAGCCGACGCCCTCGCCGCCTGGGGTGAGCCCCGCGATGCCGCTGCCGAGCAGGTAGATCACGAGCGTGAGGATGAACAGCCGACGCCGGCCGAGCCGATCGGAGAGCCAGCCGAAGAACAGGGCGCCGAAGATCTGCCCGAGCAGGTAGACCGTGCCCGCGAGCCCGATCTCGGTCGAGTTCATCTGCAGGTCCTTGGCGTAGCCGTTCGCGGCCACGATCTGGATCTCGAGCCCGTCGAGGATCCACGAGACCCCGAGCCCGACGACCACCGACCAGTGGAAGGCCGTCCAGGGCAGCCGGTCCAGACGGGCCGGCACGAGGGTCAGCACGGGCGCACGATCGCGAGCCGGCACAGCTGTCGACATCGTTCCTCCCTTCGTCGCGGGGATCGTTCGAGAGCGGTCCCGAGAACTCCGCTGACGATCCTCGTTCCGGGCACGAAGACGAGAGGCATTTTCGCCCCAGCTTTCAGGAAACGCTCGAACAGGACCCAGCGCGGAGCGCACCGAGCCCCCGCGCCCCGCGAACGAGGGCCGGTGGCGGAGCGCTCAGTCGATCTTCTTGAGGAAGTGGAACGGGATCGCGAGCGAGAGCGCGACGATGAGGATGCCCACGAAGAAGAGCAGGAAGTTGAACGGCGCGATCATCGTGGGCGCGTACCCGAAGAGCAGCAGCGATCCGAAGAACAGGATCAGGGACACCACGGCGGCGACGATCTTCATGGGATGAGCTCCTTACCGGCTCCCACTCTAGCGGGAGGCGACGGCGGCCGCCCGTCGCGCCGTGCCGTTCCCGCCGTGCGCGGGCCTGCCTAGGATGACAGCGGAGGAGCGGAGGGCGAGATGACCGACACCGAGAGGCCCGAGCGCCGCGCGCCGGGACGCTCGCACGTGCCGGACGCCGCACGGGGGGCGCACGCGAGCCCGCTCGAGGCGACCGCCGGGCCCGTCGTGCTCGCGGCCCTGCGCGCACTCTCGCTGCTCGGACCGCGCCCGGGCGCCCTGCTCATCCGCAGCGTGTTCGATCGCGGGAGCGCGCGCGTCCTCGCGGCTCTGCGCGCGCACGAGCCCGACGATGTGACGGTGCGGCGCGGCGTGCGCTACCGCCCGGGCGACCGTGACGCGCTCCTCGACGTGTACACGCCCACCGGGACGACCGGTCCGCTCGCGACGCTCGTGTGGATCCATGGCGGGGCGTGGATCTCCGGATCGCGTGGCGACGCGGGACCCTACTTCGCGCTCCTCGCGAGCGCGGGATACACGGTCGTGAGCGTCGACTACACGCTCGGGCCGCGCCGGCGCTACCCGACCGCGATCCGCCAGCTCGCCGACGCGCTCGCCCACCTCTCGCGAACGCCGACGACCTGCGCGTCGACCCGGCACGCCTCGCCCTCGCGGGCGACTCGGCGGGCGCGCAGCTCGCGAGCCAGATCGCCGCGATGATCGCCGACCCGGGGTTCGCGTCCGCCGTGGGCGTGCCCATGCCGGTGCGGCGCGAGGCGGTGCGCGCCGCCGTGCTGCACTGCGGCGTGTACGACGTGCGGCGGCTCGCGAGCGCGCCGGGCGTCGCCGGATGGGGACAGGCGCAGGCGCTGTGGGCCTACCTCGGCGCGCGCGATGTCGCCCGCTCCGACGCGGCGCTGCAGATGTGCACGATCGAGCACGTGACGTCCGCGTTCCCGCCCGCCCTCGTCGTGGGCGGAAACGGGGACCCGCTCACCGACACGCAGTCCAAGCCGCTCGCACAGCGGCTCGCGTCGCTCGGCGTCGAGGTGCGCACGATCTTCTGGCCGCCGGACCACGAGCCGCCGCTCCCGCACGAGTGCCAGTTCGACCTCGACCGCGACGAGGGCTGGCACGTGCTCGGCGAGACGATCGCCTTCCTCGACACGCACCTCGCACCGGAGTGATCCGACCGTGAAGCGCATCGGATTCCTCTCCTTCGGCCACTACCAGCCCGTGCCCGGCTCGCGCACGCGCACGGCCGCCGACGCCCTCCTGCAGACGATCGACCTCGCGATCGCGGCCGAGGAGATCGGGATCGACGGCGCGTTCGTGCGCGTCCACCACTTCGCGCGGCAGCTCGCCTCCCCCTTCCCCCTGCTCGCCGCGATCGGGGCGCGCACAAGCCGCATCGAGATCGGCACGGCCGTCATCGACATGCGGTACGAGAACCCCCTCGGGATGGCCGAGGAGGCGGCCGCGGCCGACCTCATCAGCGGAGGACGGCTGCAGCTCGGCGTGAGCCGGGGCTCGCCCGAGACGGCGGTGCGCGGCTACGAGGCGTTCGGATACGTGCCGCCCGAGGGCATGTCCGACGCGGACATGGCGCGCGCCCACACGGAGCTCTTCCGCGCGGCGATCGCCGGCGCCGGGCTCGTGCAGGCGAACCCGGAGATGACGGGAGGGGTCACGGGCGCGCTCGCCGTGCAGCCGCAGTCCCCCGGGCTATCCGACCGCATCTGGTGGGGATCGGGCACACGCGCGACCGCGAGGTGGACGGCGGAGCAGGGCATGAACCTCATGAGCTCGACGCTCCTCACCGAGGACACGGGCGTGCCGTTCGACGAGCTGCAGGCCGAGCAGATCGCGGTCTTCCGGCAGGCGTGGCGGGAGGCGGGCTGGGAGCGCGAGCCGCGCGTCTCCGTGAGCCGCAGCGTCTTCCCGCTGACGAGCGACGAGGACCGCCGCTACTTCGGCGACCGCGCGGACGACGCGCAGGACCAGGTCGGGTTCCTCGACGGCGGCCTCGCACGCTTCGGACGCAGCTACACGGGCGATCCCGACGTCGTCGCCGAGGAGCTCGCGCGCGACGCGGCCGTGCGGGAGGCGGACACCCTGCTGCTGACCGTGCCTAATCAGCTCGGCGTCGACTACAACGCGCGCCTGCTCGAGTCGATCGCGAGGCACGTCGCCCCGGCGCTCGGCTGGCAGCGGCACGCGCTCCGCGGGGACGACGCCGCGCCCGCCGACCGCTGAGCGCGCTCACGCGGCGAGCGCACGGCGCAGCACGGCGCGCTCGGCGAGCGTCCACGCGGTCGTGACGGCGAGGTAGAGCGCGGCCGCGAGCGGCACGAGCGCGGCGAACACGACCGTGAGGAACGGCGTCCAGCTGAGCGCCGCGGCGACGCGTGTCCCCGCGTCCGCGCGTGCGGCGGGCCCCGCTCCCGACGGGCGGGCCGTCGGCGCGCTCGCCGCCCAGCGGAGAGAGGACCGCCGGGTGAGTGTCGCGACGAGCGCGAGCACGGCGAGCAGGGCGGCGGAGACGGCGAGCGCGGGCCACGCGGGCCCCGCCGCGAGGAGCGCGGGCACGGAGGCGCCGAGCGGCGCGCCGAGCAGGTGCGCGGACAGGAGCGCGTTCGCGTGCCCGCCGATGACGGGGTGCGTGAAGAGCCCGTACACGATCGACACGACGGGCGCTTGCGCGAGGGTCGGCAGGATCCCGGCGAGCGGCGACACGCTCGCGGACGCGTAGAGCTCGAGCGTCTTCCGCTGCAAGAGCGCTCGGTCGCGGCCGTAGCGGCGCCGCAGCTCGGCGAGACGCGGCGCGAGACGCCGCCGCGCGAGGTCGGCGCGCACCTGGGAGCGTCCGACGGGGATGAGCAGGGCGCGCACGCCGAGCGTGACGAGCACGATCGCGGCCGCGGCGTTCAGGGGCCCGAGCGCGGGCTGGACGGTCGCGGCGATCCTCGAGACGACGTCCGCGGCGACGTCGAGGAGGGCAGAGACGGGCGGGAGGTCGTAGATGCTCATGGGGGTCCTTCGTTCGATCGGAGGCGGTCTGATGCGGCGGGCGCGCATCCGACGGCGATCGAACGCCGGACGGGCTACGCGACCCGGAGGACCGCCCCCGGCGCGCGAGGACGCGCGCGGCCCGGCGTGTCCGGGTGGCGGGGCGCCGGGTCGGCGAGCACGGGGTGCACACGCTCGTCGAGCCGTGCGTCGGCTCCGCCGCACGCGGGCGCGACGGCGAGCGCACACGAGACGGCCGCGAGCACGGCCGCCGAGGCGAGCACGAGCGCGCCGCTCGCGACGAGCACATCGCCGTGGCCGCCGCCCGCGCCGAGCACGACGGCCACCGCGAGCATCGCGAGCGCGACCGAGGTCGCGACCCTCATGCGGGCCGCGACACGCTCGCAGAGGTCCGACGCGACAGCCGCGGACGGCGTCGGGCGCCGGGAGACGTGCGGGTGGGGAGCGACGTTCATGACGATTCGAGGGTACCCGTGACGGAGGGACGGAGGACGGAGGACGGAGGACGGAGGACGGAGGACGGAGGACGGAGGACGGAGGACGGAGGGAGCGTATCCGACGGCCCGGCCGACCAATCAACCCGGCCCATCCGACGGAGCGGACCCGTCCGATAATGGGAGGGTGACGGAAGTGCGAGGGGCGCGCGCGCACGACGCGCGGGACGCCGGGGCCGCGCGCCCGTCCAGCGCCGCCTGATGCTCGTGCCCGAGCCGCCGTCGCCGCGCGGCGTCGTCGCCCGCGACGGAGTGCGGCTCGCGACCTACGAGTTCGGCGACCCCGACGCGCCGACCGTGCTCGCGGTGCACGGCTTCGCCTCGAGCGCCCTGCTCAACTGGCACGCCGCCGGCTGGACGCGCGACCTCACGCGCGCGGGTCTGCGCGTGCTCGCCTTCGACCAGCGCGGCCACGGCGCGAGCGACAAGCCGCACGACCCCGCCGCCTACTCGATGCGCACGCTCGTCGCCGACGTCGCGAGCGTGCTCGACGCCCACCTCGTCTCGCGCGCGGCCTACCTCGGCTACTCGCTCGGTGCGCGCGTCGGGTGGGAGGCCGCCCACGTGCTCCCTCACCTCCTCTCCCGCGCCGTGCTCGGCGGCATCCCCCAGGACAACCCCCTCGCGCGATTCCGCCTCGACGAGGCGCGGCGCTTCCTCGCCGACGGCACCCCGGTCGCCGACCGTCTCACGCGCGCCTACCTCGAGATGGCCGCGGGCATCCCCGGCAACGACCTCACGGCGCTCGCGAGCCTCGCCGAGGGACTGCGCGGAGGTCCCCTTCCGGACGCCGGCACGGCGCCGCTCCAGCCCGTGCTCATCGCGACCGGCAGCGAGGACCCCATCCTCCCCGGGTCGCGCGCGCTCGCCGAGATGGCGCCCGCGGGGCGCTTCGTCGAGATCCCGGGACGCGGGCACCTCAACGCGCCCACCTCGCGCGAGTTCCGCACTGCGGCGACGCGCTTCCTCGCCGAGGAGCGCTGAGCGCACGACGGTCGGACGTCGGGCCTCACCCGGATATCATCGTGATCTTGCGCAGCCGCACGGCACGGCCGGCGGAGGGAGAGACGATGAGCACTGCGAGCGCCCACGGGCGGCCCGATCCGGGCGCCCAGGTCGATCCGCCCGTCCACGTCGCCGACAGCCACGACATGATCCGCGTGCGCGGCGCTCGCGAGCACAACCTGCGCGGCGTCGACGTCGAGATCCCGAAGCGTCGGCTCACCGTCTTCACGGGAGTCTCCGGCTCCGGCAAGAGCTCGCTCGTGTTCGGGACGATCGCGGCCGAGTCCCAGCGCATGATCAACGAGACGTACAGCGCGTTCGTCCAGGGGTTCATGCCGACGCTCGCGCGACCCGACGTCGACGTGCTCGAGGGCCTCACGACCGCCATCATCGTCGACCAGGAGCGCATGGGCTCCCACGCGCGCTCGACCGTCGGGACGGCCACCGACGCCAACGCGATGCTGCGCATCCTCTTCAGCCGGCTCGGACAGCCGCACATCGGCTCGCCCCAGGCCTTCTCCTTCAACGTCGCCTCCGTCACCGGCGCGGGCGCCGTGGCGATCGAGCGCGGCGGCACGACCCGCAAGGAGCGCCGCAGCTTCACGATCACCGGCGGGATGTGCCCGCGCTGCGAGGGAATGGGGACGGTCTCCGAGATCGACCTCGCGCAGCTCGTCGACGAGAGCAGGTCGCTCGCCGAGGGCGCGATCACGATCCCCGGCTACACCGCGGACGGCTGGAACGTGCGGATCTTCGCCGAGTCCGGCTTCCTCGACCCGCGCAAGCCCGTGCGCGACTACACCGAGTCGGAACGGCACGACCTGCTGTACCGCGAGGCGACGAAGGTGAGGATCGGCGGCGTCAACCTCACCTACGAAGGACTCGTGCCGAAGGTGCAGAAGTCGTTCCTGTCGAAGGACGTCGACGCGCTCCAACCGCACATCCGCGCGTTCGTCGAGCGTGCCGTCGCGTTCGCGCCGTGCCCCGAATGCGGCGGCACGCGCCTGAGCGCCGCGGCGCGGTCCTCGAAGATCGCGGGGACGAGCATCGCCGACGCGTGCGCGATGCAGATCAGCGACCTCGCCGCGTGGCTCCGCGGGATCGACGACCCCTCCGTGGCTCCTCTCCTCGAGGCGCTGCGGTCGACCCTCGACTCGTTCGTCGAGATCGGGCTCGGCTACCTCTCGCTCGACCGGCCCTCCGGGACGCTCTCGGGGGGAGAGGCGCAGCGCACCAAGATGGTCCGCCACCTCGGATCCGCGCTCACCGACGTGACCTACGTCTTCGACGAGCCGACGATCGGCCTGCACCCGCACGACATCGAGCGCATGAACCGGCTGCTGCTGCGTCTGCGCG
>JAATFA010000026.1 GCA_015655445.1 Actinomycetales bacterium
GAGAAGTACCCGAACGCGACGAAGGACGAGGCGGGCCGCTTGCGCGTGGGCGCGGCGATCGGGTTCTTCGGCGACGCGTGGGAGCGCGCGGAGGCCCTGCGCGACGCGGGCGTCGACGTCATCGTCGTCGACACGGCCAACGGCGACTCGAGGGGCGTGCTCGACATCGTCGCGCGGCTCAAGTCCGACCCGTCGTTCGACCGCATCGACGTCGTCGGCGGCAACGTCGCGACGCGCTCGGGCGCGGCCTCCCTCGTCGCCGCGGGCGTCGACGCCGTCAAGGTCGGCGTCGGCCCGGGGTCGATCTGCACGACGCGTGTCGTCGCGGGGGTGGGCGTGCCGCAGGTGACGGCCGTGTACGAGGCGAGCCTCGCCGCGCGCGAAGCGGACGTGCCCGTCATCGCCGACGGCGGTCTGCAGTACTCGGGCGACATCGCGAAGGCGCTTGTCGCGGGAGCCGAGACGGTCATGCTCGGCTCGCTCCTCGCGGGCACCGACGAGAGCCCCGGCGAGCTCGTCTACGTCAACGGCAAGCAGTTCAAGAACTACCGCGGCATGGGCTCCCTCGGCGCCCTGCAGACGCGCGGCAAGAGGACGTCCTACTCGCGCGACCGCTACTTCCAGGCGGATGTGCCGAGCGACGAGCAGCTCATCGCGGAGGGGATCGAGGGGCAGGTGCCCTACCGCGGTCCCGTCGGCTCGGTCGTCTACCAGCTGCTCGGCGGACTGCGCCAGTCGATGTTCTACACGGGCGCGCGCACGATCGACGAGCTCCGCGCGAAGGGCCGCTTCGTGCGCATCACGCCCGCGGGCCTCAAGGAGTCGCACCCGCACGACATCCAGATGGTCGTCGAGGCGCCGAACTACCGGCGCTGACGGGCATGGCGCTGCGTGCGGGGCGCCGCGGCGGCGCGCGCCTCCGTGCGGCACGCGGCGATCAGTGCAGGTAGAGCCCGCCATCCACGTTGAGGGTCTGCCCCGTGATCCATCCGGCGTCCGGGCCGAGGAGGAACTCGATCGCGGCGGAGATGTCGTCGACCGTCCCCACCCGGGGGATGAGCAGGTCCGCCGCGAGCTCCGCCTTGCGCTCCTCCGAGAGCGTGCCGCCCATGATGTCGGTGTCGATGGGGCCTGGAGCGATCGCGTTGACGGTGACGCCGGAGGTGCCGAGCTCGCGGGCGAGCGCGCGCGTGAGGCCGATGACGCCGGCCTTCGCGACGGAGTACGGCGTCTTGCTGTAGGTGCCGCCGCCGCGCTGGGCGGAGACCGAGGAAAGGCTCACGATGCGTCCCACCCCGCGGCGGACGAGGCTCTCGGCCACGCGCTTCGTCACGTAATGCACGCCGTCGAGGTCGATGCCGAGCACGCGCCGCCACTCGGCCGCGTCGAGCTCGAGGTAGGGAACCGGCGAGCTCACGCCCGCGATGTTCACGAGCCCGACGAGGGGAGGCAGCGCCGCCTCGAGCTCGTCGACGGCGGCGCGGACGGCCGCCTCGTCGGCGACGTCGGCGCCCACGCCCGCGGCGGCGACCCCGAACCGCTCGGCGAGCTCGTCCGCGAGCGCGGTGGTCGCCGTGGCGTCCAGGTCGAGGAGGCCCACGTTCCACCCCGCCCTCGCGAGCCGGGTCGCCGTGGCGCGGCCGATGCCGCGCAGCGAGGCGGCCCCGGTCACGATGGCGGTGGGGTGGTCGGGGAATGCAGTGCTCACGGGAACGCCTCTCTCGTCGGTGTCGTGCGTGCCGGCCCGCGCGGGCTCAGCGGATCTGGCTGATCTCGAAGGTGTCGGGGTCGCCGCCGATGCGATTGCCGGCGTCGAGTCCGCTCATCCGGTCGACCTCGTCGGGCGTGAGCGCGAGCTCGAGCGCACCGAGGTTCTCCCGCATGCGCTCCGGTCGTTCCGTCTTCGGGATGACGATGTGCCCGAGCGCGAGATGCCGCGCGAGCACGACCTGTGCCGGGGTGGCCCCGTGCGTCGCGGCGATGCCCGTCACGACCGGCGACTCGAGGTCGGCGCCCTGCCCGAGCGGGCTGTATGCCTCGACGGCGATGCCCTCGCGGCGGCAGAACGCGACGACCTCACGCTGCTGGAAGGTCGGGTGGATCTCGAGCTGGTCGACGGCGGGAACGACGCGCGCGGAGGCGAGGAGCCGCTCGAGGTGGGGGATGAGGAAGTTGGACACCCCGATCGCCCGCACGCCGCCCTCGCCGAGCACGTCCTCGAGGTCCGTCCAGCTCTCGCGGTACAGGTCGCGGGCGGGGGAGGGCCAGTGGACGAGGTAGAGGTCGACGACGTCGAGGCCGAGGGCTGCGCGGCTCGCCTCGAAGGCGCGCCGCGCGGAGCCGCGCCCTTGATCGCCGTTGCGGAGCTTCGTCGTGACGAACAGCTCCTCCCGGGTGATCCCGCTCGCCCGGATGGCGGCGCCGACGGCGGCCTCGTTCGTGTAGGCGGCGGCCGTGTCGATGTGGCGGTAGCCGGCCTCGAGGGCGGCCTCGACCGCCGCTTGCGTGCGATCCGCGGGGATCTGGAACACGCCGAAGCCGAGCTGCGGGATCGCGACCCCGCCGCCGAGGTCGACCTGGGGGGTGGAGGCGCTCATCGGTCGCCTCCCGCCTCGGGCGTGAGGACGAGGAGCGAGACGGAAGGCAGCGGCAGCGAGACGCGCACCTCCGTCGCGCCGTCCTCCGGCACGATCCGGCGCGGGTCCTCGAACGCCTCGAGTCCCTGCCTCGCCCGGATCTGAGCGAGCTGCTCGTCGGTCGGGTCCTGCGGGGCGCCGAGGCTCCGCCACACGGTGTGGGCGTTGCTGTGCTCGCGGTCGATCCGGAAGTGCTCGAGGCGATAGGCCGGGGCGCGGAGGCCGCGCAGCGCGAGAGCGACCGCCGCGTGCTCGTCGTCCTCCTGGTACTGGTCGTCGGCGAGCCGCCAGACGAGCACGGCGACGCGTCCGTCGGCGGCTCGCGTCGCGAGCGCGTCGACCTGCTCGGGAGGAGCCGACGGCAGGGTCGCGTCGAGCAGCTCGACGCCCCACGCGGCGTCGGAGACGGCCGGGATCCGCTCGTCGCCGAGCCGACCGAAGGCGCGGTACGCGTTCAGGAGCGGCTTCTCGATCCCGCCTGCCGTGAGGAACGCCCGCGTGCCCTCGAAGTACCGCTCGCCCTCGAAGTAGAAGCTCCACGTCGTCGCGCGCTCGACGGAGGCGACCTCCTGTTCGTTGAGGTCGAGGATCTTCTTCATGAGGTTCGCCTGGTAGACCGGGTAGCACTCGGTGTTCTGGAAGCGGAACTTCGAGTTCTCGTAGATGCCCCAGTGCGCGGGGACGCCCGCGTCGCACTCGTCCACGATGGCGGGCCGGCTCGCGATGCGCGGGAACTCGGCCATGACGCGCATGAGC
>JAATFA010000123.1 GCA_015655445.1 Actinomycetales bacterium
CTCCCTGCAGTACATGTCGCACGACCCCATGTACCGCGCGTACCACCACGACGAGATCACGTTCAGCTTCATGTACGCGTTCACGGAGAACTTCCTCCTGCCCATCAGCCACGACGAGGTCGTGCACGGCAAGGGGTCGCTCCTGCACAAGATGCCCGGCGACCAGTGGCAGAAGCTCGCGAACGTGCGCGTCTACCTGTCGTTCATGTGGGCGCATCCGGGCAAGCAGCTGCTGTTCATGGGCAGCGAGTTCGGCCAGCCGAGCGAGTGGAGCGAGGACCGCGGCCTCGACTGGTGGATCCTCGACCAGCCCGTGCACCAGGGGCTGCAGCGTCTCGTCGGCGAGCTCAATCGCGTCTACCGCGAGCACCCGGCCCTGTGGGACCAGGACCACAGCGAGCGCGGCTTCGAGTGGATCGACGGCGGCAACGCGGCACAGAACGTCGTCGCCTTCCTCCGCTGGTCGGTCGCGGGCGATCCAGTCGCGTGCCTGTTCAACTTCAGCGGCGCGCCCGTCGGGCCCTATCGCGTCGCGCTCCCCTTCGGCGGGGCGTGGACGGAGGCGCTCAACACGGACGCCGGGGAGTTCGGCGGGTCGGGCGTGGGAAACCTCGGCGTCGTCCACGCGGAGGACGTGCCGTGGAACGGCCGCCCCGCGTCGGCGGAGGTCACGCTCCCGCCGCTCGGCGGCCTCTACCTCACGCCGCGCGCGTAGCCGCCGGCCGCGGCCGCGCGCTCCCTCAGTAGAGCAGGTTCGCGAGCCGCCGGCGCGCGGCCGGCACGCGCGGGTCGTCGGGGCCGGCGATCTGGAAGTAGTCGAGCAGGCGGGCCCGCGCGCGATCGCGGTCCCCGCCGGCGAGGCGCGGGAAGAGGTCGAGCACGCGATCGAACGCGTCCTCGAGGTGACCGCCCGCGACGTCGAGGTCCGCGACCGCGAGCTGCGCGTCGACGTCGTCGGGCGCCGCGGCGGCGGCCGCGCGCACCGCGGCCGCGTCGATCCCGTCGAGGCGCTCGAGCAGCGAGGCCTGCGCGAGCCCCGCGACCGCGAGCTCGTCGCGCGGATCCTGCGCGATGGCCGTGCGGAAGGCCGCGACCGCCGCGGCGTAGTCGCCGCGCGTGATCGCGTCGTGCGCCTCCTGGTGCAGCGGCGGCAGCGGGGGCTCCTCGGGCTGCTCCTCGGCCGCGTCCCCTGACCCGGTCTCGACCGTGCCGCTCACGCCGTTCTGGGCCGCGACCTCGAGCACCTGGTCGAGCACGTCGCGGGCCTCCGCCTCGGGCAGGGCGCCGACATAGAGCTGGAGCGGCCTGCCCCCGATGACGGCAGCGACGGCGGGGACCTGCGAGACCTGGAAGGCCTGCGCGAGCTGCGGGTTCGCGTTGCCGTCGACGGTCGCGAGCACGAGGCGCCCCCCGTAGGAGCGCACGAGCGAGGGCAGCGTCGGCTCGACGCCCGAGGCCCAGAACTCGACGATGACGGGCACGCGACGGGAGAGCTCGATGACGCTCGTGAAGCTCGCGTCCGTCGCGGCGAGGACGACCCCGGAGGCGTCCTCCCCCGCAGCGGGCGAGGACGGCGAGGCGGAGGGGCGCACGAGCGCGGAGAGGTCGACGGCGCCGCGGAGGTTCGCGCCGCTCAGGCGTGCGTCGCTCACGGCAGCTCCGATGCGGAGATGAGCGCGTTGCTGTAGCCGAGCAGGACGACCTTGCCGCCGTCGCTCACCGGCGGCACGTAGAAGAGCAGTTGCACGCCGTAGGTCGCCGTGATGCCCTTCGTGCTCGCATCCTTGCCGGAGAGCGCCTTGACCGAGTTGGTCGGGTTCACGGCCGCGCCCGCCTGCGCGGGCTTGACGGTCTCGCTGTCGTCGACCGAGACCGCCACGAGTCCGCCCGAGTCGTTCGTCGCGAACGCGACGTTCTGCCCGTCGCCCTTGCTGTCGGCGAAGTCGATCGTCGCGGTCGCGGGCATGCCGGCCTTGCGCTCGTTCTTCTTGTCGGCGCCGATCTGCGGCACGAGGCCGTCGTGGTCGAGGTCGAAGAGCGACGCGTACTGGCTGTCCGTGCCGTGCAGGAGCACGTCGGCGTAGTCGTTCGCGAGGTCGCCGGGCGGCACCGTGAGGAGCTTGATGTCGTCGGGAAGGCGCGCCGCTCCGACGCTCGCGGGCGCCACGTCGGGGATCTGCGCCTTCGGCTCGAGCGTGACCGCGTAGTGCACCTTGTACGGCGAGCGCGGGTCGTTCTGGATGAGCACGAGTGCCGTCGGCGCCGCGTTCGGGTCCTTCGCGTCCTCGACGACCGCGAGCACGGACCTCGGCCACGTGTCGCTCTGCTGCGGGAGCGCGAGCCGGATGCGCCCGTCGGGGATCGCCGGGAGCGCGCCGAGGCTCCCGTCCACGCCGCGGATCGCGTAGCTCGCCTTGCGGAACTCGAGGGCCGGGCCGTCGAGCCGCGTCGAGGCGAGGTCGAGGTCGCGCGCGGCGTCCGCCTTCGCGACCGTCTCGCTCGTGCGGTCCACGATCTTGCGCAGCTGCGACTCGGTCACCGCGGTCGGCGGCTGGTCGGCACGCTTCTTCCCCTTCTCCGCCGCCTTCGCCCCCGCTGCCTTCGCGGGCGTCGGGATGTCGGCGCTCGGCCCGGACGCCGCCGATGACACTGCGGCCCCGGCCGACGGCGTGGGGTCCGCCGAGGCGGCCACGGGAGCAGCCACGCCGAGACCGAGCACGACGGCGGAGGCCGCGACGATCGGACGGATCGCGCCCCGCGCCCCCGTGACCGCCTTCGGACGCGAGCGGTAGCGCACGGCGCGCGGCGGACGGGGCGCTCGCGGATAGCGGCGACGCGGACCGCGCGTGCGCCGCACGTGCAGGAGCGCCCACACGAGCACGCCGAGGCCCACGAGCAGGAGCCCGAGGCCCGCGAACACGAGCGGGAGGGCGAGCGGCCGGGAGTCGTCGAGCGGCCACGTGACGCTCAGCCCGCTCGGGGCCGGGGATGTGCCGTCGCTCGCAATGATCATCGAGTCCTCCTTCGGCAGGTTGACGACGATGGAGAGCTCGTCCTGGCCCGCGTAGTCCTTGAGCCACAGGTCCGAGCCGGAGAGCGGCGGGACGCTCGTCTCGTCGCCCGGGACGACGCGCTGCGTGAGCGCGCGACGCTGCTTGTCGAAGCCGATGCGGTTGTAGCGGGCGCCCTCGACCCACGCGAGCACGTCCGAGGTGCGACCGTATGCGGCCGTGATGTCGCCCCGCCCCGAGATGCGGATCGTCTGCGTGCCGGGCAGGCTGCGCAGCACGGATCCCTCGATCACGGTCACGGGCGCGCGGGAGCTCGTCGTCGCGCTGAGCGTCACGTGGTCGGGCAGGGCCCAGATCGTGCGTTGCGCGACGCCCACGCCGATGCACACGAAGGCGGCGACGAGCAACACGATGGCCAACACGAAACGCACGAAAATGATCTCCTCTCGTGCCGCCCGCGGGAGAAGTTCTTCTCTCCGCCCCCGCGGCCGTGGACTAGGAGCACGACCCGGACGTCCCGCGCGCAGCAGCGACGGGCAGCAACAAAGACATTCCAGAGTAGCGGATGAGATCGCCAGCAGTACAGCCGGGCGTTCTGAGAGTTCTCCCACCCGGCTCGCGACCGTGCTCCCGCCCGCGGCGGCGGGAGCGGCCAGGGCCCGTGCGGGGTGCCTGGCTACACTCGACTTCGACCCGGACGAGGAGAGAGACCGTCATGGCAGCAGAGAACCTGGAGTTCGGCACCGAGCTGCGCGGGTACCGCAAGGACGAGGTCGACCGCGCCCTCCAGCAGTTGCGTCGCGAGCTCATCCAGGCGAACGCCGAGCGCACCGAGGCGATCAAGGAGAGCAAGCGGCTCGCGGCCGTCGCCGAGGACCTGCAGGCCGAGCTCGACGAGGTCGGCAGCCCCACCTACTCCGGACTCGGCGTGCGCCTCGAGGCGACGCTGCGCATGGCGGAGGAGCAGGCCACGCGCCTCATCGCGCAGGCCGACATCGACGCCGAGCGCCTGCGGACGACGACGCAGCGCGAGGCCGAGCGCGTGCGCCGCGAGGCCGCGCAGGAGAGCGAGCGCGTGCTCGAGGACGCGCGCACGCGCTCCGCCCAGCTGCTCGCGGACGCACGCGAGCGCGCCGACGACGTGCGCGAGGCTGCCGAGACCGACGCCGACGCGATGCGTCAGGAGGCCGAGCGCGAGGCCGCCGCCGTGCGTGGCGCCGCCGCGACCGAGGCCGCCGAGCTGCGGGCCTCGAGCGAGCGCGAGGCGGCCGCCCTGCGCGCGGAGGCCGTGCGCGAGACGGCCGAGCTGCGCGCTCGCGTCACGCAGGAGGCCGCTGCCGCGCGCGAGGGGGCGGCGGCGCTCGCGCGCGACGTCGAGAAGGGCCGCGCCGACTTCGAGAACGAGGACCGCACGCGCCGGGCCGCGCTCGAGCACGACCTCGAGGAGGCGCACGCCGCGCTCGAGCACGAGATCCTCACGCGGCGCGCCGAGCTCGACTCCCACGTCGAGTCGACGCGCTCGGCGGTCGACGAGGAGGCCCGCCGCGTGCGGGAGGAGCTCGAGCACGAGACCGAGCGCGTGCGCACGGAGCTCGAGCGCGAGGTGACCGCGCGCCGCGCGGAGGCGAACGCAGAGGCGGAGCGCACGCTCGCGGCCGCGCGCTCCGAGGCCGAGCGCGTGCGCGCGGATGCCGCTGCGGAGGCGCGGCACGTGCGCGAGCAGGCCGAGAACGACGCGGCCGTGCTGCGCGAGGAGGCCGAGCGGGAGACGCGCGCGCTGCGCGAGGACGCCGCCGACGAGGCGGCGCGCACCCGCGCGCAGGTCGCCGAGGAGGCAGCCCACGCGCGGGGCGAGCTCGAGCGGGAGATCCGCGAGACGCGCGCGGCGTTCGAGGCGGACCACGCCGCGCGCGTCGCCGACCTCGACCGCGAGCTCGAGCGCCGGCGCGAGCGGATCGAGAGCGAGGCGGAGTCCGCGCGCGCGGCGCTCGCGCACGAGATCGACGAGACGCGCACGACGTTCGAGCGCGAGGCCGGGCAGGCACGGCTCGACCTCGAGGTCGAGCTCACGACGCGCCGCGACGAGGCCGAGCGCGAGCTCCTCGCGCGCGAACGGGACGCCGCCGACGAGCTCGAGCGCTACCTCGAGGACGCCCGCGCCCAGCTCGCGGAAGCGACCGCTCGCGCTGCCGAGCGTCGTGCCGAGGCCGAGCAGGCGCAAGCGCGCGCCGACGCCCTCGAGCGCGACTCGCAGCACGCGGCCGAGGCCCGCGCCCGCGCCCTCGTCGAGGACGCCGAGCGGCGCGCGAAGGCGATGGTCGAGGACGCCGAGCGCCGCACGTCCGAGCTCGTCGCCGACGCCGAGGAGAGGCTCGCCCGCATCCGTGCCGAGCGCGACGCCGTGGCTACCTATCTGGAGGGACTGCGCGGGGTATTGTCGCAGGCAGACGCGGTCGCCGCCGACACGTGACCCCCCACGAGAGAGGTCCTGCGCGATGAAGATTCAGAACCCCTTCCGCCTCGGATTCATCGGCGGGCTCGGAGCGCTCGTCGCGATCATCCTCGGGCAGGCGGTCGGGTCGCTCGCGACGATCCTCACCTACATCGGCGCGGCGCTCTTCCTCGCGCTCGGCATCGACCCGCTCGTGACGTTCCTCGAGAAGCACAAGTGGCCGCGCGGGCTCGCTACCGTCACGGTGCTCGTGGGCGTGCTCGGCGTGTTCACGGGCCTCGTGTTCGCGATCATCCCCGTCGTCGTCGACCAGACGAACACGCTCGTCAAGCAGATCCCCGACATCATCACGGCGTTCACCGACGGCAGCGCGCGCAAGTGGATCGAGGACACCTTCCCCTGGATCGACGTCGACGAGCTCACCGACTCGGCCGTCAAGTTCATCCAGGATCCGAAGAACCTCACGAGCATCAGCTCGGGCGTGCTCAAGAGCGCGATCGGCATCGCGACGGGCGCGTTCGGCGGCCTCATCGTGCTCATCCTCACGCTCTACTTCGTCGCGTCGCTCTCGAGCATCAAGCGCGCTCTCTACCAGCTCGTCCCCGCCTCGCGCCGCGCGCGCTTCGTCGACATCGCCGAGCAGGTCTCGAGCTCGGTGGGCCGCTACGTCGTCGGGCAGGTCCTCCTCGCCTTCGTCAACGGCGTGCTGAGCTTCTTCTACCTGACCTTCTTCGTGCGCGCCGAGTACGCGGCGCTGCTCGCGTTCATCGCCTTCCTCGGCTCGCTCATCCCGCTCGTCGGCACGATCTCCGGCGCCGTCGTCATCAGCCTGCTCGTGCTGCTCTTCAACGGCCCGGGGTCGGCGATCGCCGCCGCGATCTACTACCTCGTCTACATGCAGGTCGAGGCGTACGTGCTGAGCCCCAACATCATGAACCGCGCGGTGCGCGTTCCGGGGGTCGTCGTCGTCATCGCCGCGCTCGCCGGCGGCACGCTCCTCGGCATCCTCGGCGCGCTCGTGGCGATCCCCGTCGCCGCCTCGATCATCCTCATCGTCAACCAGGTCGTCGTGCCGCGGCAGAACGAGCTCTAGCGGGAGCGCGCGCCCTCGTCCCACTGCGTCGGCAGCGGAAGCGCCGCGGGGTTCACGCGCGCGACGATCTCCTCGAGCACACGGCGGGTCTGCGTCTCGCCCACCCACAGGTGCCGTCCGCCCTCCACGACCACGAGCTCCGCGCCGGGCACGACGGCGAAGCGCCGGCGGGCCTCGTCGGGCCGCAGGAAGTCGTCGAGCTCGGGCACGAGCACGACCATGCGCGCCCGGCTCCCCGCCCACGCGGCAAGCTCCTGCTCGCTCGTGCGGTGCAGCGGAGGCGAGAGCAGGATGACGCCCTCGACCTCGTACGGCCGCGCGTGCTTGAGCACGACCTCGGTGCCGAACGACCAGCCCACGAGCCACGGGCGCGGCAGCTCGCGCTCGGCCACGAGTCGCATCGCCGCGGCGAGGTCGTGCCGCTCCTGCACGCCCTCGCCGAACGCCCCCTCCGAGCGCCCGCGCGGCGAGCTCACGCCGCGGAAGTTGAAGCGCAGCACGGCGAGATCCGCGAGCGCGGGCAGCCGTGCAGCGGCCTTGCGGAGGATGTGCGAGTCCATGAAGCCGCCCGCGGTCGGCAGCGGGTGCAGGCACACGAGCGTCGCGACGGGCTCGCGCTCGAGCGGCAGGGCGAGCTCGCCGACGAGCGTGAGCCCGTCGTCCGTGTGCAGCTCGACGTTCTCGCGGCGAGCGGGCAGCTCGACGCCCGCACGGATCTCGATCACGGTCCGATCCTCCAGCAGTGGGTGTGCCAGTGCCGGCGCGCGGCGAGATCGTCGGCCTCGCCGAAGATTCCGTCCGCGCGCCAGGCGACGACGTGGGCCGATCCCGGACGGATGGGGCCACCGCAGCCCGGGCACACGTACTCCTTGACGGCGGAGCTCGCGGCGACGGGCTGCACGTTCCACAGGCCGCCGCGGCGGTGCTCGACGCGCAGCGCCCCCATGAGCGCGCGCGTCACGTCGGGGTCCTCCCCGGGTGCTCCCGCCGCGCCGCGCCGGCGACGGGGACGATTCGAACGCGGCACGATTCGAGACTAGGAGCATCCGGGCGCGCTCGCGCGCGGCACCGCCGGGAGCGCGTCACACCTCGACGCGACCGCCCGTGTCGATCTGCTCGAGGCGCGCCTCCTCGAGGTCGAGCATCGACTGCGCCCGCTGCAGGATGCGCGAGGGATACGCGCCCCGCGCCCGCGCCTCGAGGAGCGCCTCCCGCTCCGCCTGCAGCACCTCGCGGCGCAGCGCACGATACTGCTGGTGCGGCGAGTCGACGATGCCGTCCGCGTTGCCCGCGTTCTCCGCGCGCTCCCACGCCGCCTGGGCCGCGAGCATCGTGTCACGCCGCACGCGCTCGATGACCTGGTCGTCGACCGGCTGGTCGCCCGGGAGCGAGAACTCCGGGTTCTCCAGCGCCTGCAGGCCCGCTTCGCTCATCTCGTCGAGGAGCGTCGCGAGCTGGCGCCGGTCGGCGACGCGATCCGAGCCGCGGATGCCGCTGATCCGGATGATGAGCGGCAGCGTGCCGCCCTGCAGCAGGAGCGTCGCGATCGCGACCGTGAAGGCGACGAGCACGAGCTGCTCGTAGTACGGCGTGTCGTTGCGCGGCAGGGACTGCGCCGCGGCGAGCGTCACGACGCCCCGCATGCCTGCCCACGCGAGCACGGAGCCGCCGCGCCAGCCGAGCCCCTCGGCCTTGAGCTGGGCGATGTCGTTCGAGCGCCGATCCTGCATGCGCTCGATGCGCGCCTGCCGCCGCTGCGCGCGCTCGCTCGGCATCGTGACGCTGCGCAGGCGGCCGAGAAGCCGGCGCACGCGACTATGTCGGCCCTCCGCGAGCTTCTCCGTGCGCCGCAGGACGACGATGAGGGGCCCGACGAAGAGGATGCGCAGGACGATGAGGATGCCCACGCACATGAGGCCGAGCAGCACCGACTGCATCGCCGTCACCTCGCCGCCGGGCACGTCGTCGACGATGTGCTTGAGCTGCACGCCCATGAGGAGGAAGACGCCGTTCTCGAGCACGAACTGCGCCGTGCGCCAGTTGATGCGCTCGGCGATGCGGGACTGCGCGGAGAAGCGCGCCGCCGCATGATGGCCGCTGTAGAGCCCCGCGACGACGACCGCGAGCACGCCCGAGGCGTGGATCTCCTCCGCGGGGATGTACGCGAGGAACGGCACGGCGAACGACACCGCCGTGTCGAGCAGCGGATCCCGCAGCTTGCCGCGCACCCCCACCGAGACGATGCCGATGACGAAGCCGATCGCGACGGCGACGGCGGCCGCATAGACGAAATCGCCGACGGCGCTCCACACGTTGAAGTCGCCGCCGCCGCTCGTGAGCGCGGCCGCCGCGATCGCCGAGCGCAGGAGCACGAGCGCGGTCGCGTCGTTGACGAGCCCCTCGCCCTCGAGGATCGTCACGAGGCGCGCCGGGAGGCCCATGCGGCGCGCGATCGAGGTCGCGGCGACGACATCGGTCGGGCTGATGACGGCGCCGAGTGCGATCGCGGCAGCGAGGTTGAGCCGCTCGAGCACCATGTAGAGCGCGAAGCCCGTCACGAGCGCGCTCACGACCACGAGGCCGACCGAGAGCGCGGAGATGCTCGCGAGGTTGCGGCGGAAGTCGACGACGGGCACCGTGATGGCCGCCGAGTACAGCAGCGGCGGGAGCACGCCCATGAGGATCCACGAGGAGGGCACGTCGATCGAGGGCGTTCCCGGCACGTAGCTGTACACGATGCCGATGAGCACGAGCAGGAGCGGAGCCGCGACGCCGAGCCGGCGCGAGAACGCCGCGGCCCCGACGACGACGACGACGCCGATGACGCCGAAGAGCGCGTACTCCATACTTCACCCTATCGAGGGCTGAAGGACGCAGGCCTTCCCGAGGGCGACGTCGGCGTGCGAGGAGGGCGGATCAGTACCAGCCGGTGGCCTGCGAGTGCGACCACGCGCCGCACGGCGTGCCGTACTGGCTCGTGATGTAGCCGAGGCCCCACGTGATCTGCGTCGCGGCGTCCGACTGCCAGTTCGGTCCGGCCGACGCCATCTTGCTGCCGGGCAGCGCCTGCGGGATGCCGTACGCGCCGCTCGACTTGTTCGCGGCGTAGACGTTCCAGTGCGACTCGCGGTTCCACAGCGAGACGAGGCAGCTGAACTGGTCGTCGCCCCACCCGCGCTCCTGCAGCATCTGGTATGCGATCGCCTGCGCCGTGCCCGGATCGGGCTTGCCGGCCGGCGGCGCCGCGACGCCCGCCTTCGCGCGCACGGGGGACGCGGCCGCCGTGACGGGAGGAGGCGGCGGGGGCGGGGCGGTCACGGAGTAGGCGTCGCGCGCCGCGAGCGTGCCCGGGCCGTCGTCGACGAGGACGGACTGTCCCGGCGCGAGCGGCCGCACGGCCGCCATGGTCGTCCCCGTCGCCGCGTACGCGTCGGAGTACGGCTCGACGACGCTCACGAGCACGAACGCGAGGCTGCTCGCGAACGCGAGCGTCGGCAGCGATCGGGCGGCGGAGCGGGTTCGGCGGCGCCAGCGTTCCCTCGGGGGGATCAGGTCGACTCTCACGTGCCTACTCACAGTCCCGACAGTCTAACCACGGGGCCGGGTAATGCCGAACCCCCGCGCTCGCGCGCCGCCGCCCACGCAACGACGCGCGGTCACCGCACGGCGAGCATGATCTCCGTCACGGCGTCGAGGACGAGGTCGACCTGCGCCTCGAGGTAGCCGCCGCGTCGGGGGCGGAAGGCGACCGACCGCACGTCCTGCACGCTCAGCGGCCTGCCGTGCTGGAAGTACTCCACGAGCCGCCTCGCGAAGCGGTCGACGTCCGCGGGGTGGTATCCGGTCGTGAAGATCGAGACGCGCCGGAACCTCCGCCCGTCCGGTCGATCGAGGCGGTCGAGCACGACCTGCGCCGTCTCGCGCGCGCTCGCGAACCACGCCTCCTCCCCCTCGCGTGCGAGGACGGCCTCGCGCTCGCGCGCCGCGAACGCGTCCTCGAGCCGCTCGAGCGCGCCGTCGACAGCCGCCGGGAGGTAGCCGCGACGCCGCATGCGGAAGGACGTGAGCCGGATGTCGCGCGAGGTGAGCTCGACCGATTCGGGCTCCGCGGTGTACGCCTTGCGCGCGAGCTCGAGGAACGCGTCGACCTCGTCCATGTCGTAGCCGGTCCGGTCGGTCCGCGGGAAGGTGGGGCTCACGCGACCATTCTGCACGACGGCCGCGCGGGCGCCGCGGAGGCGGCCCTCAGTGGAAGAGGAGGAAGAACGCGTAGGCGACGGCCGCGGACGGGAGGGCCGAGTCGACGCGATCGAGGAAGCCGCCGTGGCCCGGGAGGAAGCTCGAGATGTCCTTGATGCCGAGGTCGCGCTTGATGAGCGACTCCACGAGGTCGCCGAGGGTCGCCGTTCCGGCGAGCACGAGGCCGAAGAGGGCGCCGACCTCCCACGGCACGTGGATCATCGTGAGGGCGAGCACGATCCCGGCGACGATCGAGACGACGATCGAGCCCGCGAAGCCCTCCCAGGTCTTGCCCGGGCTGATGCGCGGGGCGAGGCGATGGCGGCCGAACAGCAGGCCGCTCGCATACGCACCCGTGTCGACGCACACGACGACGATGAAGTAGGCGAGCGTCCACCACTCGCCCCCCGGCTCCGAGGTCAGCAGCACCGTGACCGAGCCGAGGAAGGCGACGTAGGACTGGATGAAGACGGCGGCGGCGATGTCGCCCAGCACCGCGCGCGCCCCCGTGCGGTGCGCCGGCCGGGCGAGCTGCGCGAGGCGCCAGAGCGCGACGAAGAGCATGCCCCCGAGCGTCACGAGCCACTGCCCCTGCGCATGCCAGAGGAACGCCGCCGGCACGGTCGCGACGCCCGCGACGATCGTCGCGATGCGCGGCACGGTGCGGCCGGCGAAGCGCAGCGCGTTGGCGAGCTCATATGCCGTGAACGCGATAATCGCCGCGGCGAAGAGCATGTAGAAGGCCTTGACGACGATGAGGCTGAACAGCAGGGCCGCGCCGAGCACGAGCCCGAATAGGATCGCGAGCGGCAGGTTGCGTCCCGTCCGCTCCTCGATGCGCTTCTCGATCGCCTCGTACTGCGCGCGCGTGGCACGCAGCTGCGCCTCGAGGTCGCCGAACGGGTCGGCGCGCGCGCCCGCGTCCGGCGGTGCCCCGTCGTCCTCGCCCGGCGCCGGGTCCGGGTGCCGGGCCATCAGACCTCGAGCAGTTCTGACTCTTTGCGCTTGAGCGCGTCGTCGATGAGCTCGACGTGCTGGCGCGTGATGGTCTCTAGCTCCTTCTCGGCCCGGGCGATCTCGTCGTCGCCGACCTCGCCCGTGAGGGCGTCGAGGTCGTCCTTCGCCCGCCGGCGGATGTTGCGCAGGGCGACCTTCGCGTCCTCGGCCTTGCCGCGCACGATCTTCACGAACTCCCGCCGCCGCTCCTCGGTGAGCTCCGGCATCGTCACGCGGATGATCGTCCCGTCGTTGCTCGGCGTCGCGCCGAGGTTCGGGAAGTTCACAATCGCCTTCTCGATCTCCTTGAGCGCGCTCTTGTCGTAGGGCGTCACGATGAGCATGCGCGCCTCCGGGTTCTGCAGGCTCGCGAGCTGCGCGAGGGGCGTCGGCGTCCCGTAGTAGTCGACGAGGATCTTCTGGAAGAGGGCCGGGTTCGCTCGTCCCGTGCGCACCGTGGCGAAGTCGTCCTTCGCGACCTCGACCGCCTTGTGCATCTTCTCCCTGGTCTCCGCCAGCACGTCACTGATCACGGCGTCTCCTTCGCATCCTTCCCAGGATAGTCAGCACGCGCCGGAGGCACGCTGCGCGCCGAGCGGCCGCTCCGCGCGGGCCGCGGCCGTGCCCATGGGCGCCGCGCGCTCCCCGGCGCCCCGCCACGAGGCGCGCGCGTGCCGCGCGCCTCCGCGAGCGCCTCGCCGCGCAGGCGCGCAGGCCCGACGAGGCTCGCGACGGCGAGCGCGGACATGACGAGGAAGGCGCCGCGGTAGGCGACGACGCCGTCGGGATCCCCCGCGACGGCGCCGATCGCGCGCACCGCGACCGCCGAGAGCGCGACGCCCAGGCCGGCCCCGAGCTGGGTGATCGTCGAGGAGAGAGTGTTCGCGGCGTTCATGCCCTCCTGCGGGATCTCGGCGAGCTCGACGGTCATATACCCGGAGAACCCGATCGACCGGAACGCGCCGCTCACGAGGAAGAGCCCCGCGACGACGGCGGGAGGCGTCGAGGGCGTGAGGAGCGCCGCGCCCGCGAGCGTCGCCGCGAGCCCGATCGTGGCCCCGAGGATCACGACGCGGAAGCCCAGCAGGCGGATGAGCGGCGTCGTCGCGGGCTTGATCGCGAGGTTGCCGACGAAGACCCACGTGACCATGAGGCCCGCCGTCACGGGGCTCCAGCCGAAGCCGTCCTGCAGCACGAGCGGCGCGAGGAACGGCACGGCGCTCACCGTGATCCGGAAGACCGTGCCCGCGACGTTGCCGATGCGGAAGGTCGGGTGCGCGAACGCGCCGAGGTCGACGAGCGGATGCCGCGCGCGGCGGATGCGCAGCACGGCCGCCGCGAAGAGCACGAGCGAGAGTGCGACGACCGCGAGCCCCTCCGCGATCGAGCCGGGCTGGGGCACGAGCTCGAGGCCGGCGACGAGCGCGACGATCGCCGCGATCGCGAGCGAGAGCCCGAGCGGGTCGAGCGGCCGGGGAGCGAGCGCGTCGCCCCGCGGCACGACGCGCCACGCGAGCACGAGCAGGACGACGCCGATCGGCAGGTTGACGAGGAAGATCCACGGCCATCCCCAGTACTGCGTGAGGACGCCGCCGAGCAGGGGCGCGATGACGGGAGCGGCGAGCGCGGGCCAGACGAGGAAGGCGATCGCGCGCAACAGGTCGCTCTTGCGGGTCGTGCGGAGCACGAGCAGTCGGCCCACAGGCACCATCATGCTCCCGCCGATCCCCTGCACGACGCGCGCGGCCGTGAGCAGCGGCAGGCTCGGGCTCACCGCCGACAGCAGGGAGCCGACGGTGAAGACGAGGATGGCGGCGAGGAAGACGGGACGCGCCCCGAGGCGGTCGACGAGCCATGCGCTCACGGGCAGGAGCGCGGCGACGGCGAGCAGGTAGGCCGTCATGGCGATCCCGACGCCGGCCGGGTCGACGACGAAGTCGCGCGCGATCGCGGGCGCGGCGGTCGTGAGGATCGTGCCGTCGAGGTTCTCGAGGAAGCTCGACGCGGCGACGAGGAGCGCGAGCGAGCGCGACCAGCCGGCCGTCGCGGGACGGCCGGAGACGCTCACGATCGCCCCGCCACGCGCGTCAGTTGCCTACGAGCGTGCCGATGCGCTCGCCGACGATCGCGCGCGTCACGTTGCCCGCGGGCGCCATGCCGAAGACGACCATGGGCATCCCGTTGTCCATGCACAGGCTGAAAGCCGTCGAGTCGACGACCTTGAGGCCGCGCACGAGCGCCTCCTGATAGGTGATCTCCTCGATGCGCGTCGCGGTCGCGTCGAGCCGCGGGTCCGCCGAGTAGACGCCGTCGACGCCGTTCTTGGCGACGAGCACGACGTCGGCGCCGATCTCGAGGGCGCGCTGGGCGGCGACCGTGTCGGTCGAGAAGTACGGCAGGCCCGCGCCCGCCCCGAAGATGACGATGCGCCCCTTCTCGAGGTGCCGCTCCGCGCGGCGCGGGATGTAGGGCTCGGCCACCTGGGTCATCTCGATCGCCGACTGCACGCGCGTCTGCACGCCCGTCTGCTCGAGGAAGTCCTGCAGCGCGAGCGCGTTCATGACCGTGCCGAGCATCCCCATGTAGTCGGCGCGCGCGCGGTCCATGCCGCGCTCGCTGAGCTCGGCGCCGCGGAAGAAGTTGCCGCCGCCGACGACGATCGCGATCTCGACCTGGGCCGCAGCCGCGGCGATCTCCTTCGCGAGCGAGCTCACGACGTCCGGGTTCACGCCGAGGGCGCCGGCGCCGAACGCCTCTCCGGAGAGCTTGAGGAGCACACGGCGTCGGCGGAGCTCGGTCATGCCCGTCCCTTTCGGTGGCTGGGGGTGCGCGGGGTGTCGTCTCAGCGTATTGGCTCGACGGCGGCGCTCGCGAGAGAGGCCCGGCCGGGTCCGCCGCGAGGGCGGGCCGGCCGGGCCGTCGAGCGGATGGGCTACGCGCCGACCTTGAAGCGCGCGAAGCCCGTGATCTCGATGCCGGCCTTCGCGACGACCTGGCCGACCGTGAGCTTGTTGTCCCGCGCGTACTCCTGGTCGAGGAGCGCGACCTGCTTGAAGAAGGCGCCGAGGCGCCCCTCCACGATCTTCGGCAGCGCCGCCTCGGGCTTGCCCTCGTTGCGGCTGATCTCCTCGACGATGCGGCGCTCGTTCGCGACGACGGACTCCGGGACGTCCTCGCGACGCAGGTACTGCGGGTCGGCGAAGGAGATGTGCTGCGCGATCGAGCGCGCGGTCTCCGCATCGTCGCCCGTGTAGGTCACGACGACGCCGATCTGCGGGGGGAGGTCCTTGCTCGTGCGGTGCAGGTAGACCGCCGTGTGGTCGCCGACGAGGCGCGCGATGCGGCGCAGCTCGATCTTCTCGCCGATCGTCGCCGCCTGGGACTCGATGAGCTCGCGGACGGTCGTGTCGCCCGCCTTCGCCTCGAGCGCGGCGTCGACGGTCTCGGCGCCCGAGTCGGCGAGGGCCTGGAGCACGCTGTTGCCGAGCTCGATGAACTTCTCGTTCTTCGCGACGAAGTCGGTCTCGCACGCGAGCTCGATCATCGTCGTCGCGGTCGCGCTCTCCACGACCGCCACGAGGCCCTCGCTCGTCGAGCGGTCCGCTCGCTTGGCGTTGCCCTTCGCGCCCTTGAGCCTGAGGATCTCGACGGCCTTCTCCATGTCGCCGTCGGCCTCGACGAGGGCGTTCTTCGTGTCGACCATGCCCGTGCCGAGGCGCTCCCGCAGGGTCTTGACGTCCTCGAGGGTGACGTTTGTCATTGTCTGTTCGCGTTCCTTACTTCACTTCGGCTTCACATGCGTCGACCGCTGCGCGGTCGTCGTGGGTCACTCGGATGCGCTCGCGACGCGCGGCTCCCTCTCCTCGGGCGTCGCCTCGGCCTCGATGCGCGCCTCGGCCTGCTCCTCCGTCTCGGGGGCGTGCTCCGGGGTCACGCTCGCGTCGGCGGCGGCCTCGTGCTCGGCGACCACGGCGTCGGCGTCGTTCTCCTCGACGGGCGTCTCGCTCGCGACGACCTCCGCGACCGCCGCGGGGCCGCCGGTCTCCGCGGCGATCTCGACGCGCTCGGCGACGCTCTCCGGGCTCTGCGAGGCCTCGAGGAGCTCGCGCTCCCACTCGGCGAGCGGCTCGGCCTCCTCCGAGCCCTCCTCGGGGCGCTGGTGGCGCTGGATGAGGCCCTCCGCGGCCGCGTCGGCGATGATGCGCGTGAGCAGCGCGACGGAGCGGATCGCGTCGTCATTGCCCGGGATCGGGTACTGCAGCTCGTCCGGGTCGGCGTTCGTGTCGAGGATGCCGA
>JAATFA010000116.1 GCA_015655445.1 Actinomycetales bacterium
ATCGCGACGCCGATCTACGGCAAGCTCTCCGACATCTTCGGACGGCGCCCGCTGTTCATCTTCGGCATCGCGGTCTTCGTCGTCGGCTCCCTGCTCTCGTCGTTCTCCACCTCGATGCTCATGCTCGCGGGGTTCCGCGCGTTCCAGGGCATCGGCGCGGGCGCGCTCATGTCGCTCCCGCTCGCGATCATGGCCGACATCCTCGCGCCGCGCGAGCGCGCCCGGTACCAGGGCTACTTCTTCGCGGTCTTCGGCATCTCGACGGTCGTCGGCCCGCTCGTCGGCGGCCTCTTCGCCGGCGCGAGCCAGATCCTCTTCATCTCGGGATGGCGCTGGGTCTTCCTGATCAACGTGCCGATCGGCATCATCGCCCTCATCATGGTCATCGCGTTCCTGCACCTGCCGAAGTTCGCGCACCACACGGCGCCGCGCATCGACTGGTGGGGTGCCGCGACGGTAATCGTCGCGCTCGTGCCGCTGCTCCTCATCGCCGAGCAAGGCCGCGACTGGGGCTGGACGTCCGCCGGCGCCTTCGCGTGCTACATCATCGGCGGTCTCGGCCTCATCGCGTTCATCGTCGTCGAGCACCTCATGAAGGAGGACGCCATCATCCCCATGCGGCTCTTCCGGTCGAGGGTCTTCTCGATGGCGACCGTGCTCGGCGTGCTCGTGGGCTTCGGGATGTTCGGCGCGATGCTCACGATCCCGCTCTACCTGCAGATCGTCACGGGGCTCACGCCGACCGAGTCGGGCTTCGCCATGATCCCCATGGTCGTGGGCCTCATGATCGCGGCGATCGGCTCCGGGCAGATCCTGTCCAGGACGGGCCACTACCGCATCTTCCCCGTCACGGGCACGTTCGTGACCGCCGGCGGCTTCGTGCTGCTCGCGTTCCTCACGATCGACAAGCCGCTGTGGTACCTCATGATCGCGATGTTCCTCATCGGCCTCGGCCTCGGCCAGCTCATGCAGACGCTCACGCTCGCGAGCCAGGGCGCGGTCGAGCCGCACCAGATGGGCGTCGCGACGAGCGCGTCGACGTTCTTCCGCCAGATCGGCGGCACGCTCGGCGTCGCGATCCTGCTCTCCGTGCTCTTCTCGGTGCTGCCGGGCAACATCATGAGCACCCTCGAGAACCGGTCGACGCTCACGACGACGCTCGACGCGGCCCTCGACCCCGCGGTCGCGAACGCGCACCAGAACCGCGCGGTCATGAAGCAGCTGTGGAACCCGATCGTGAACCCCGTCAAGGCCAACATCCAGTCGTCGCTCGACAAGGCGGCCGCGACCGCGAGGTCGGCGGCCGACGACGCGGTGACGCAGAAGGTGACGGCCGCGGTCGACGCGCAGGTCGCCGCGGGCGCGCTGCCGGCCTCCGCCGCGCCGGGCGTGATCGCCCAGCAGGTCGCCGCCGCGACGCCCGCCGCGGAGCAGCAGGCTCTCGCGGCCGTCGCGTCGAAGGCGCACGCGAGCGTCTCGGGCGGAAAGGTGACGGTCGACTGGTCGAACGCGGACGAGCGCTCGTACTGGATCGACCAGGTCGCCCCGCAGATCCAGAAGAAGATCGAGAAGGGCGACGCGAAGGCGACGAGCGCGTCGAGCAAGTCGACGAGCGACACGTCGTTCCTCAACGGCGCTGACTCGCGTCTGACGCGTCCGTTCCTGCTCGGCTTCAACAGCTCGGTCGTGACGGTCTACTGGATCGCGTGGAGCGTCATCGTGCTCGCCTTCATCCTCACCTGGTTCTTCAAGGTGCCGCCGCTGCGGAAGGTGTCGGCGCTGCAGGAGCGTGCCGACAGCGCGGGTGTCAGCGCGACGGGGACGATCCAGACGCAGGAGGCCTGAGCGGTCAGGGCGGCGGGGTCCCGTGAGGGGCTCGCCGCCCTCGGTCCACGAGGACGGACGGCATGAGCACGAGCATCGAGGACGAGGTCGCCGAGGGGCCCACCCTGCGCGAGCGCAAGAAGCAGCAGACGCGACAAGCGATCCACCTCGCCGCGCTCCGGCTCGTGGAGGAGCACGGCCTCGAGCACACGACCGTCGAGCAGATCTGCCGCGACGCCGACGTGTCGCCGCGCACGTTCTTCAACTACTTCCCGTCCAAGGCGGCCGCGGCTCTCGATCTGCCGGGCATGGTCGTCTCCGAGGAGGCGGCCGACCGGTTCCGCGCCGCTCACGGCCTGCTGGTGAACGCGCTGTGCGATCTCGTCGCCGGCAGCGCCGACCTCGGCGCCGAACGTGCACGGGCCAAGGAGCTCATCACCCGGCGGCCCGAGCTCCTCCCCGTGCTGACCCAGTGGATGAGCGGGGTGCGCGGCGAGTTCGTCACGCTTGCGGCCGAGCGGGCGGCGAGTCGCGAGCAGGCGGAGCTCGCGGTCACACTCGTCATGGCGGGGCTCGGCGTCGTCATCCACGATCGGCGCGACTCCGACGTCCCGACGGCGCAGCGGGTGCGCGAGGCGGTCGACCGCCTCCTGCGCGTGCGCGTGGAGCCGCTCCGCTAGCCAGCGTGCGCCGCGGCCGGCGCGTGCGCGCTCTCTCGCGCGCCCTCGCGGGCTGCGCCGCGCATGCCCGTGCCCGTCAGAACGCGCGCAGGAGCCCCTCGCCGACGAGATCGTCCCACAGCGCGTCCGGAACGCCGGCCTCGTACCGCTCGACGTTCTGGCGCACCTGGTCCGCGCCGGCCATGCCGAGCGCGACCGAGACGACGGCCGGATGGCGCAGCGGCACGGCGATCGCGAGCCGCGGCAAGCTCACGCCGTGGCGGGAGCACACGGCCGCGAGGCGGCGGGCGCGTGCGAGGACCTCGCGGGGCGCAGGCGCATAGTCGTACCGCGCGTCGTCGTCCGGCCGTTCCACGCTCAGCAGGCCCGAGTTGAACACGCCGCCCGCGACGACCCCGACGCCGCGCTCCGCCGCGAGCGGGAGCAGGTCGTCGAGCGCACCCTGCTCGAGCGCGGTGAACCGGCCCGCGAGCAGCACGAGGTCGATGTCGCAGCGCCGCACGAACTCGGCGAGCATCGCGCTCTGGTTCATGCCTGCGCCGATCGCCCGCACGACGCCCTGCTCGCGCAGCTCGACGAGTGCGCCCACGCCGCTCGTCGACGCTTGCTCCCAGTGCTCGTCGGGATCGTGCAGGTAGAGCACGTCGATCCGGTCGAGTCCGAGCCGGCCGAGGCTGTCCTCGACGGATCGCAGCACGCCGTCGCGGGAGAAGTCCCAGTGGCGTCGGAACGCCCCGGGCACCGCGAAGCCCTCGTCGTCGAGCCGCGACGCGCCCGCCGGGTCGGGCACGAGCACGCGCCCGACCTTGGTGCTCAGCACGTACTCGTCGCGCGGCCGGTCGTGCAGCGCGGCGCCGAGCCGGCGCTCGGCGAGCCCGAGGCCGTAGTGGGGGGCGGTGTCGAAGTACCGGATCCCCGCGCGCCACGCCGCGTCGACGGTCGCGTGCGCGGTCTCGTCGGACACCGGCTCGTAGAGGTTCCCGAGCTGCGCCGTCCCGAGCGCGAGCTCCGTCAGCCGCACGCCTCGCGGTCCCAAGCGCGCTCTCATCCGGCCTCCCGTCGCATCCTATAGGAAAAGCCCTCAGCGGCACGACGGGTCGCGCGTCGCGCTCGATCCCGACTCGGTCCGGCCGGGCGCGGCCCGGGTACCATGCGTCCATGCCGTCCGACGAGCGCCCGCGCGCACCGCTCCTGCCCGCGCGTCGCGCGCTCGCGGACGACGTGTACGACGCGCTCCTCGCCCTGCTCATGGACCAGGTGCTCGAGCCCGGCAGCCGCGCGAGCATCGACGGCCTCGCGCGCGACCTCGGGGTCTCCCCGACCCCTGTGCGGGAGGCGCTCGCACGCCTCGAGTCGGAGGGGCTCGTCGTCAAGCAGGCGCTCAAGGGCTATCGCGTGGCGCCCCTGCTCGACGAGGAGGGGCTGCGTCAGCTCTTCGAGATGCGGCGGCTCCTCGAGCCGTTCGCCGCCCGGCTCGCGGCGGGCCGTCTCGCGCGCGAGCAGCTCGGCGAGCTTGAGGAGCTGTGCGCCGCGATGCGCGCGAGCGGGGAGGGCCTGCACGAGGGTGACGAGCGGTTCCGCGACTATCGGGACTTCGCGGCCCAGGACTCTGCGTTCCACACGGCGATCGCCGCGCGCTCGGGAAACGCGCTGCTGAGCGACGCGATCTCGCGGCTGCGTCCGCACCTGCACCAGTACCGCGTCTACTTCAAGCCGTACGCGGTCGACGGCACCTCCCGCGAGCACGAGGCGATCCTCGACGCGCTGCGGCGTGGGGACCCGGAGGCGGCGGAGGCGGCGATGCTCGCCCACATCGTGTGCTCCTACGGGCGCATCTCGCGGAGCCTCGCCGCGGAGCCGGAGCCGGAGCCGGAGCCGGAGCCGGGCCGTTGAGCCTGAGCCTGAGCGCTATGGACGGCGCTCGACGCGACGGGAGAGCCGTGGCCGTGACGCGCACGCTCGCGCGCGGGGCGGCGGCGCGTCCAGCCCCTCACGCCGCGTCGGCGGGCTCGACGCACACGCGCAGGGCTCCCGGACGCACCGTGACGCGCGCGCCGAGGACGGGGCCGAGGCTGTCGCCGTCGAGCTCGATGCCGTGCGGCGTCTCGAAGCGGACGACGAACTGGCGGCCCTGCGCGTACACGAGCGCCCGCAGGTCGGGCGCGAGCGCGAGCATGCGCCGGCTGATCCGCGAGCGGCGGGCGAGCCCCTGCACCGTGAGGCGCGTCCCGATGCGCACCCAGCCGAACCGCCCCTTCGGGCTCAGCATGACGACGTCGAGCAGGCCGTCGTCGACGGCGGCCGCGGGCAGCAGGAGCATGTTGCCTGTGAGCGTGCCGCAGTTCCCGATGATCACGGTGTGCGCGCGTGTCGCGTGGACGCGCTCCGCGTCGACGCGGTACCGCATCTGGAACTGGCGGTTCCCGAGGACGGAGCGCGCGATCGGGGTCACGTAGGCGAGCCATCCGAGGTGCTTCTTGGCGAGCGCGCTCGTGTTCTCGGCCATCTCCGCGTCGAGCCCGATGCCGGCCATGACGAGGAAGGCATGTCGGCTGCGGACGCCCGCGTCGTCCTCGACGTCGGCGATCGCGACGTCGATCGCGCGGGTCGCGCCCGCGAACGCGACGCGCACGGAGCGCTCGAGGTCGCCGAGAGGCAGGCCGAGGTTGCGTGCGAGCAGGTTCCCCGTGCCCGACGGCACGAGGGCGAGGGGAGTCTCGCTGCCGTGGACGACGTCGCCGACGGCGCGCACGGTGCCGTCGCCCCCCGCGACGAGGATGACCGCGGGATCGCCCGCGAGGGCCTGCTCCGCCGCGCGCCGGCCCGAGTCGTCGCCGTCCGTGCCGTACCACTGCGACACCTCCCAGCCCAGGCGCTCCTGCTCCGCGTCGACCACGCGACGCACGTCGTCGAGCGAGACCTTGCCGGGGTTGTAGACGATCGCCGCGTGCTGGGTGGCCACCTCACGAGCTTAGGCCGTGGGCCGCTCCTCCCCGGCCGTCCCGCTCGTCGCGCGATTCTGACACGATGGGCGTGTGCGCCGTCGGGTGAGCGCGGATCTCACGCTCGAGGCGGGGTCGCCGAGCGACCTCGTCCTGTCGATCGCGCCCGCGCTCGCGCCCGGCCTGACGGTCGAGGAGACGCTCGTCGTCGCGCTCGACGGCCGCGCCGTCGAGGTGCGGGAGATGCGCGACGCGACGGGGACGCGTCTGCACCGCGCGCGACCGGATGCGGGCCGCGTGACGATCCGGTACGAGGCGACCGTGACGGGACGCGCCGCGCCCGCGGACGCGCAGGACCACGAGCTCATCGGCTACCTGCGTCCGAGCCGCTACTGCGAGTCCGACATCCTCACGCCCACTGCGCGCGCGGAGTTCGCGGGCCTCGAGGGTGGCGGCCTGCTCGACGCTGTGAGCTCGTGGGTGGGCACGCGGCTCGCCTACGTGCCGGGCTCGAGCCTGCCGACTGACGGCGCGGTGCGCACGCTCCTCGCCCGCCAGGGCGTGTGCCGCGACTACGCGCACCTGTGCGTCGCCCTGCTGCGCGCGTGCGACGTGCCCGCGCGGCTCGTCTCCGTCTACGCCCCCGGCCTTGATCCCATGGACTTCCACGCCGTGTGCGAGGCGTGGGTGCACGGCCGGTGGCTCGTCGTGGACGCGACGACGCTCGCGCCGCGCGGCTCGATGCTGCGGATCGCGACGGGGCGCGACGCGGCGGACACCGCGTTCCTCACGACGCTCTCCGGACGCGTCGAGCTCGTCGACCTCCAGGTCACGGCGGTCGTCGACGAGCTCCCGCGGGACGACGTGACCGAGCCGACGCCGCTCGGCTGACGACGCGCGTGGCACGCGTCACGCGCGCGCGGCGCGCCTCACGCGCGCGCGGCGGACCCCTCGGCGTGGGTCGCGAGCTTCGCGAAGAGGTCCTCGAGCAGCCACCGCACGTCGATCGTCTCGCACACGCGGATGCGCCGCCGCCGCGGGTCCTCCGGCGCGAGGTCGCCCTCGGGCGTGAACCGCGGCGCGGGACGCATGCGCCAGTGCGCGCCGCCCGGGTTCATGACGACGCCGATCGCGGGGCTGTCCCCGAGCGAGCGGTGCTCCATCGGCACGGCCGGGTGGGTCTCGTTGAACGCGATGAGCTGGCTCACGAGGTAGTCGCCGAGCTCGCCGAGCGGCGCGACGCGCCGCCGCAGCTCCTCGTGGCCGACGGCGACGAGCGTGTAGACGGACATCGGGATCTGCCACACCTCGACGCGCGAGTCCATGACGACGTTCGCGGCGGCGACGTCGTTGGCGAGGTTGAACTCGGGGTGGTAGGAGGGCAGGAGGCCGTCGTAGGGCGGGCCGCCGATCCACACGACGACGACGTCGCGGTCCTGCACGGCGGGCTCCTCGAGCAGGGCGGAGGCCATGTCGGTGAGCGGCCCGAGGAACGCCACGAAGAGGGTCCCCTCGTCCTTCATCGCCTCCTCGACGATGAGCGCGGATCCGGCCGACGGCCGGGGCGTGCGCTCGTCGGGGATCGCCGCGGGCGCGCCGTCGGCGACCACGACCTCGCCGGACATGCCGAGCAGCCGCAGGAGCAGGTCGACCTCGGCACGCGACTCCTCGAGGCTGTGCTCGGTGCGGCGCGTGCCGAAGTGTGCGGGCACGATGCCGCGCACGTCGAGCGTCGGAGAGAGCAGGGCGTGCACGATCGCGAACTGGTCGTCCGCCTCGTTCTTGGCGTCGGTGTTCACGATGAGGCGGCGGGGAGGGTGGCTCACAGAGGGGTCTCCTTTTCGGGACGTCAGCCCTTGATCGCCCCGGCCGTGAGGCCGGTGACGATCCAGCGCTGCAGGATGGCGTAGGCCACGAGCATCGGCACGACGGCGATGAGGATGCCGGCGGCGAGGCCCGTGTAGTCGGTGGCGAACTGCCCCTGGAAGTTGAGCAGGCCGAGCGGCAGGGTCTTGTTGGCGTCCGAGTTGAGCAGCACGAGCGCCATGAGCAGCTCGTTCCACGTCGACACGGCGTCGAGGATCGCGACGGTCACGAGCGCGGGCAGCGACAGCGGCAGCATGATGCGGAAGAAGATGCGCCAGTTGCCCGCCCCGTCCATGCGCGCCGCCTCGAACAGCTCCTCGGGCACGGCGCGGAAGAACGAGTGGAGCACGAGCACCTCGAACGGGATGCCGAAGGCGAGGTAGGGGCCGAGCAGCCCGAAGACGTTGTCGATGAGCCCGAGCTGACGGATCGTGTCGAAGAGGGGCACGAGCGTGATGTAGATGGGGATCGTGAGCCCGAGGAAGACGGCGAACATGATCGTGCGCCGCAGCGGCATCCGCAGCTTGGCGAGCGCGAACGCGAGCATCGCCGAGATGAGCACGCCGATGGGCACTTTCACGATCGTGATGAGGGCGCTGTTCCGGTACGTGCTCGAGAACAGGCCCGCGTCCCACGCCTCGCCGAAGTTGGCGAGCGTGAAGCTCGACGGCGCGGAGAGCGGCCCGTGCTGCAGGAAGTCGCTGCTCGTGCGGATGCTCGTGAGGATGAGCACGAGGAACGGCGAGAACCAGAACACGGCGATCACGAGCAGGACGGCCGTCATCACGAGCGGCACGACGAGGCGGCGCGGCCGGCGGCGTGCCCGTGCGGCACTCGGGGCGCTCACCGGCGCTCCGCACGGGTCTGGGAGAGCACGTAGGGTATGCCGCACGCGATCGCGATGAGCGTGATCACGACGGCGATGGCCGTTCCGTAGCCCGCGTGGTAGAAGCGGAAGACGTTGAAGTACATGAGCGTGCCGAGCACTTGCGTCGTGTTGCCCGGGCCGCCGTACGTCATCGCGTAGACGAGGTCGAAGACCTTGAACGAGTCGATGAGCGAGAGCGCGATGACGATGTAGTGCGCGGGCCGCAGCGAGGGCATCGTGATGTACCAGAACTGCTGCCAGCGCGTCGCGCCCTCGGTGCGCGCGGACTCGTACAGCTCGGCGGGGATGCCCTGCAGCGCCGCGAGGTAGAGGACCATGGGGAAGCCCGTGCGCACCCAGATCGCGGGGATCATGACGGCGAGCAGCGCGGTCGAGCTCTGCCCCAGCCAGCTCTGTGCGAGGAAGCCGAGGCCGACGTCGCGGAGCGCGACGTTGATGGCGCCCTCGTTGGGCTCGTACAGCCAGCCCCAGATCGTCGCGATCGCGACGAGCGGCAGCACGGCGGGCATGTAGAACACCGTGCGCAGCAGGGGCTTGAGCCGCGTCGCCCCGCTCAGCAGCACGGCGAGGAGAAGCCCGAGCACGACCGGCACCGTGATCGTGACGATGGTCCAGACGGCGTTGTTGCGCAGGGCGAGCAGGGCCGTGTCGTCCTGGAACATGTCGACGTAGTTCTGCAGGCCGACGAAGTGGCGCGTCGGGCTGATCCCGTTCCAGTCGGTGAGGCTCAGCTCGACGGACTGGAGGGCGGGGTAGACGAGGAACGCGGCGTAGGCGAGCAGCGCGGGCAGCGCGAAGAGCCACACCGAGGCGCCGCCCCTCCGCGGGCGGCGACGGGCCGTCGGCGGAGGGGCGGCGAGGGTCGCGGTCATGGGCGCCTACTTCTTCGTCGCGAACGCCTTCGCGACGGCGTCCTGCAGCTGCGAGGCCGCCTGCTGGGGCGTGACGGAGCCCTGGATGACCTGGCTCTGGATGTCGAAGTACGTGCTCGCGAGGTCCGCGGGGAACGCCTGGTCCTGGATCGTGAAGTACGGCGTCGAGGCCGCGATCTTCGCGTTCTCGGCGCTCGCGGGGTAGGTCGCGGGATCGGGCGCGGCGGAGGGGATCGTCGTCTCGGTGTTCTTGAGGGCCTTCTGCGTCGAGGGCTGGGCGAGGAAGTCGAGCAGGCGCGCCGCCTCGTCCTGGTGCGCGGAGGCCGCGTTGATCATGAAGCCCTCGACCCATCCCGAGTGGCGGTTGGGCGTGTGGTCGGTCGGCAGCTGGAAGGTGCTGTACTGCGAGGGGTCGCTCGCCTCCTGGATGTATTGGCTGTCCACCCACGCTCCCGCGATCGTGTACGCGTACTTGCCCTGTGTGAAGCCGGGCTCCGAGTCCGCGGGGTCGATCCCGAGCACGCCCTAGGGCATCCACCCCTTGTCGGCCCACTCCTTGAGGTCGGAGAACGACTGCACGACGGCGTCGTCGTTCCAGTCCGTCTGGCCCGCGAGGAGCTTGTCGTGCAGCTCGGGCCCCGCGTTCTTCTCGAGCAGGTACTCGAAGAGGCGCATGACGTCCCAGCCGTACTTGCCGCCGAGGCCCACGGGCACCTGCCCGGAGGCGACGAGCTTCTCGTTGTCGGCGACGAGCTCGTCGTAGCTCGTGGGCGGCGCGGCGATGCCGGCCTTCGCGAACGCCTCCTTCGAGTACCACGCGGTGACGGCCACGGAGTACAGCGGGAGCCCGTACTTCTTGCCGTCCCATGTCATGCCCGCGATCGCGTTCGCCGGGATGTCGTCGGCCCAGTGGTACTTGTCGTAGTACGGGGCGAGGTCGGCGGCCTGCCCGTTCTCGGCGAAGGGTCCGCCGATGCTGCCGCCCCAGACGCGCCAGACGTCGGGCGCCTTGCCGCCGAGCAGCTCGGTGCGGAGCTTGTCGGGATACAGGGCTGCGCCGGAGCCGGGGAGCGTCTCGAGCGTGACGTGGATGCCGGTCTTCTTCTCGAAGACCCGAGCTCCTGGCGCATGAGCTTGGCGGGTCCGGCGTCGTCGTAGGTGAGCAGGCGCAGGCCGTCGCCGCTGCCGCCCTGCCCCGAGCATGCGACGAGGGCGCTCGCGGTGAGGGCGACGGCGGCGAGCGCGGTGAGGCCGCGGACGAGGTGCACTGGTCTCTTCATCGAGATCTCCGTTTCGGATGGCCGGGTCCGCAGAGGCCCGGCGTCGGCCGTTCGGCGTAGGTTATCGATCACCTACGGGAGGCATGCTATCGATAACACATCCCGGGTGGCAAGACCGCGTCCCGCTATATTTCAGGGAACGGCGAAGAGGAGGGACGATGCCCCCGACGGGTCCCCACGGCCGCCCGCGCATGGTGGACGTCGGCAGGCTCGCGCACGTGTCGGCCCAGACGGTCTCGCGCTACTTCAGCGGCCACGGCTACGTGAGCGCGGACGCGCGAGTGCGCATCGAGGAGGCCGTCGCGACCCTGGGGTACCGTCCCAACCCGGCCGCGCGCCAGCTGCGCACGAACCGGTCGGACGCCATCGGCATCATCGCGATGGGGCCGTCGAACTTCGGCATCTGGACGATCCTCAACGGCATGACCGCGCAAGCACGACGGGAGGGCTACACGCTCGTCATCGGGCAGCTCGAGATCGTCGAGCCGAGCCCCTCCTCCCCGCGCGAGATCCGTGCCTCGCTCGAGCAGCTGCTCGCCGCGGGCGTCGACGGGCTCGTCTTCGCGACCCCGTATCAGGGCGGCGAGCACCTCATCGGAGACGCGGGCGAGCGCACGCCCCTCGTCGTCGTCTCCGAGCGGCCCGGCTCGCCCGACAACTCAGCGCGCGCCGACTCCTACCATGCCGGCCTGCTCGCCATGCGGCACCTCATCGGCCTCGGGCACCGCCGCATCCTCCACGTCGGCGGCGACCCGACGACGGCCGAGTCGGCGGAGCGCGAGCGCAGCTACCGGGACGCTCTCGCCGAGGCAGGGCTGACCGCGCTCGAGGTGGAGGGCCGCGACTGGACGCCCGAGTGGGGGTACGAGATCGGCGCGCGCGTCGATGCCGACTCCTTCACGGCCGTCTTCGCGGCCAACGACCTCATCGCGTCCGGCTTCATGAGCGCGCTGCGAGAGCGCGGGCGGGTCGCCCCGGACGACTACTCGATCGTCGGCATCGACGACATGCCCGAGATGCGCTTCTTCGCGCCCCCGCTCACGAGCGTGAGCCTCGACTTCGCCGAGGTCGGCCGCGTCGCGATCGGCATGCTCGTCGAGCGCATCCGCACGGGACGATCGCTCGCCCAGCGGGTGGTCGAGCCGAGGCTGCGCGTGCGCGCGTCCACGGGAGCCCCCTCGGCCTAGGGCGGGGGGGCGGGTGCGACCGTCGCGATCAGGCCGCGGCCTCGCCCGCGGCGGCCTCCCAGATGACGCGGCGCAGCGCGTCCGGGTCATGGGCGAAGCGTCCCAGGAAGAGCCCGTCGACGGCCGTCCCGAGGGCGGCGAGCAGGCCCGGGCCCGCGCTGCCGCCGTAGATGACGCTCGAGCCCTCCCGGCCGGGCGTGCGCGCGAGCTCGGGCGCGAGCTGCGAGCAGACCGCGCGGATGCGGCCCGGGTCCGCCGGCTCGCGCGCCCCGATCGCCCACACGGGCTCGTAGGCGACGACGACCCGTCCGGGAGGCGCGTCCGTGAGCGCCGAGCGCAGCTGCCGGGAGCACTCCTCGATCGCCGCCCCGGGTGCGCCCGCCTCGGCCTCGCCGACGCACAGCACGGGCGTCAGGCCGTTGCGCAGCGCGGCGGCCGTCTTGCGCGCGACCATCTCGTCGCTCTCGCCGTAGAGGCGCCGGCGCTCGGCGTGGCCCACCTCGACGAGCGCGCAGCCGAGCTCGGCCAGCTCGGCGCCGCTCACCTCGCCCGTGAACGCGCCGGAGTCATCCGTGGCGAGGTCCTGGGCCGCGACCTCGACGGGCGTGTCGCGCAGGATGCGCACGGCCTCCCCGATCGCGAGGAAGCTCGGCGCGACGAAGAGCTCGACGCGGCCGCCCGCGACGGCCGGCTCGGAGCGCGCGATCGCGGCGACGGCGGCGAGCCACTCGCGCGCTCGCGCGTGGCCGAAGTACATCTTCAGGCTCACCCCGATGGTCGTCATCGTCGTCGGCTCCGTGGCGGTCTCGGGCTTCGTGGTCCTCGTGCGGGCATCACGGTGCAGAATACAACAACCGGTTGACCTGTTGGAAGCATCCTCTCATGGCATCCCGGTCGCCCGCTGTCTCGCGCGCTGCGCCCCACAGGTGCTTCCCCCGGCTGCGCGACCGGCCGATCGAGCTCGTCGCCGAGGGGGGCGTTCGCGGACCGCTTCTCCGGCGCCCTCGGCGGGGGCCCGGTCGGCGGTCACGGCTCCCGCCGGCGGGCCGTCACGGCCCAGGGTGGTACTGGAACACCTCCTCGAGCGGCACGCCGAACACCTCGGCGATCTGGAACGCCATCTGCAGCGAGGGCGAGTACTTGCCCTGCTCGATCGCGATGATCGTCTGCCGCGTCACGCCGATGCGCGCCGCGAGCTCGGCCTGCGTCATCTCGCCCGCCGCGAAGCGCAGCGCGCGGATCGTGTTCGTGATGCTCGTCGGCCTCACGCGCGCAGCCCGCGACGATAGGCGACGATGCGGACGGCGGACGAGAGCGCGGCCGAGAGCACGAACCCCAGGTAGATGACGTTGGCGATCCAGAAGGGCTCGACGCTCGCGAGCGCGAGCACGAGCGCAGCGACCGCTCCGAGCACGATGAACGCCTGCCCGGCGCGCGCGCCCGCGCGGTCGATCTCGCGGTCGCGCACGTCGGCGCGGGCCGCTCCGCGCGGCACGATCGCGCCGAGCACGATGCCGCCGAGGATGCCCGCGACGATCGCGCCGCCGATCGTCGCGAGCATGGGCGCCTGGTAGGCGACCTCGGCGATCGGATGGCCGATCGCGCGCGGGAGCACGAGGGCGAGGTAGACGGCGTAGCCGGCGATCGCGACGACGCCGTAGAGCCACGTGTTCCGTTCCGTGTAGGACATGCTCACTCCTCGGCGCCCGGCGCGGCGCCGCCCCGCATGGCGGCGGGTGGTCTTGCGGCGTCGGGCGCGGGGGATCGCCGCCCGTCGCCGCGCCTCCCCGACCCGCGACCGCCGCGCGCGAGCAGCCACACGGCGAGCGCGATCTCCCCGACCGCGGACACCGCTCCGACGCTCACCCCGCTCGCGGGTGCGACCGCGGCGATGACCGTGTCGGCGAGGTAGGCGAGCCCCCCGATCCCTACGAGCGCGCCGAGCCAGCGCGGGGCTCCCGGAGCGCGCCACACGAGCACGCCGAGCAGCACGAGGTGCACGCCGAAGAGGAAGAGCGCGGCATCCCAGACGCGGTCGAACCGCGCCGCCGCCGCGAGGTCGTCGGAGGCGAGGAGCTCGGACGCCGCGACGGCGAAGACGGCGGCGTACGCGACGCGCAGTGCGGCGGTCGTCTGGGCGAGCACGCGCCCTCCGGGCTCGAGCACGGGGACGAGCGCGAGCGCGACGATCGCGTCGAGCGCGGCGATCACGAGCGCGCCGATCGCGCCGAGGGCCGCGAGCCCGTGCGGGATCGCGACGAGCAGCACGGGCGGGGCGAGCGCCGCCATGGCGGCGAGGGCCGCGCCCGCGGCGATCGCGGCGCCGCGCGCCGGGGGGATGGGAGCTCGCGCGCGCTCTGGCGTGGACGTCAGGACGGACATGGCGGGCCTCCTCGGCTTCGGCGGTGACCCCAATGTACAGAAATCTTTACACGATGTACACCATCGCTGACATCACGCGAGGCGTCGCGCCATGCCGAGCGAGAACCTCCCCACGCGCTCGTTCGCGACCGGGTCCAGGCCCGTCTCGTCGATCACGTCGTGCACGCGGGACTTCACCCCGTCACGTGCCCGACCTCCGCGCGGAAGGAGACGTCATCCAGGGCCGTGCGATCCCCGAAGCGCTTGGTCAGATGGTCGACCTCGATCATCGAGCCTCCTCGCACCGTCCCCTGCTCACGGCGATACCAGGGTGCCACGAGTGGGGCGCGGCGCGCTCAGATCAGGCCGACCCCCGGGAGGTCGAGGCCGGCGCGGCCTCCGTGTCCGCCTCCGTCGTGGCCTCGGTCTCGGCGGCGTCGATCCCGGCGGGGGGCGCGGCATCCGCGGCGTCGGCGGAGAGGACGCGCTCGCTCGCGGTCGCCATGTGCGCGGCCATCGCCGCGCGCGCCGCGGGCGCGTCGTGCCGGCGCACCGCGGCGAGCACCGCGCGGTGCTGCGCGACCGCCGCCTCGGCCTGCTCACGCGTGCGGAGCCCGCGCTCGACCCACACGCGCAGGAGCGAGCGCACGCTCTGCAGGAGGTCCGCGAGCACCTCGTTGCCGGTGGCGGACGCGAGCAGCACGTGGAAGCTCGCGTCCGCCTCGACGAAGGCGGGCAGGTCCTCGACGGCGGCCGCCATCGCGGCGACGTAGCGATCGAGCGCGTCGAGGCTCTCGTCCGGGGCCCGCTGCGCGGCGAGCTCGGCGGCCTGCTCCTCGAGCGAGCCGCGCAGCTCGACGAGCTCGCGCGTGCGCGACGCCGCGAGCATGAGCCCCCAGGAGAGGGTCGTCGGCAGCAGGTCGGACATGCCGCCCCGCAGATACGTGCCCGAACCCGGTCGCACCTGGACGATCCCGAGGATCTCGAGTGCCGCGAGCGCCTCCCGCACCGCCGAGCGGCCGACGCCGAGGGAGTCCGCGAGCGCGCGCTCGGGCGGCAGGCGCGAGCCGGGCGCGAGCTCGCCAGCGGTCAGCAGCTCGACGAGCTGACGCACGACGACGGACGCGGGGGAGCCGGGCGGGACGGCCTCGAACTCGAGCCGGATCCCGGACGGGTCGTCGTCGCGGAACGCGGGCATGTGAGCAAGCGTAGTGTCCGGTGGGGCCGCAGAGCCGGACCGTTCCGCTTGACAAGTCAACCGGTTGCTATGTCGCCATCGACGAGGCATACTTCTCGACGTGGGAAGCCGCGTCATCCTCGTCATCCTCTCCGCCGCGGCGAGGCCGGGGGAGACGACCCGGCGCGCGGGCGGCACGGCGTGAGCGCACCGCTCGGGCTGTCCACGTACGCGTACTTCTGGCGTGCGTCCGACCGCGTGCCCGACCCGCTGTCCCTCGAGACGATGCTGCGCGAGACCGCGCTCGCGGGACTCGACGTCTTCCAGATCTGCGACCATCCCGCGATCGAGCGCCGGAGCGCGCGCGAGCTCGCCGAGCTGCGCGCCCTCGCTGCCGACCTCGGCATCGCGCTCGAGCTCGGCACGCGCGGGACACGGCGGGAGGTGCTCGAGCGTCACCTCGAGCTCGCGCTCGCGCTCGACGCGCGCCTCGTCCGCAGCATGTGGACCGCGGGGGACGACCGCCCGGACGCCGCGGAGACGGAGCGGCGACTGCGCGCGATCCTGCCCGCATACTCCGACGCGGGCGTCACGCTCGCGCTCGAGACGTACGAGCAGGTGCCCTCGCGCGACCTCGTCGCGCTCGTCGAGACGATCGCGAGCCCGCGCCTGGGCATCTGCCTCGACCCCGCCAACACGGTCGCCAACCTCGAGGACCCGCTCGCCGTCGCCGAGCGCTGCGCCCCTTACACGGTCGACTGGCACGTGAAGGACTTTGCGTTCACGCGACAGGAGGGCTGGGTCGGCTTCTCGCTCGTCGGCGCGCCGCTCGGCGAGGGTCGCCTCGACTACGCCCGCGTCCGCGAGCTCGTGCGGCCCGAGGAGCGCGGCGTGGCGCAGGTCGTCGAGCTCTGGCTGCCGTGGCAGGGGGACGCCGTGGCGACCGTCGCGACCGAGCGCGCGTGGACCGACACGACCATCCGCTATCTGAGGAGCAGAAACCCATGACCGATCTCAGCACCATCCCGCCCGTCGAGACGCTCGGCAGCGACGCGGTCACCGTCGCGGTCATCGGCGCGGCCGGCAAGATGGGCCAGCGCGTCTCGAACAACCTCGCGCGCAGCGCCTATCGCACGCTCTACAGCGAGGCCTCCCCGCACGGTCAGGAGCTCATCCGCTCCCTCGGGCGGGAGATCACCGACGCGCCGGAGGCCGTCGCCGAGGCGGACGTCGTCGTCCTCGCGGTGCCGGACGTCGTGCTCGGCGCGGTCTCCGAGGAGCTCGTGCCGCGCATGAGGAGCGGCGCGATCCTGCTCACCCTCGATCCCGCGGCCGCCTACGCGGGGCTGCTCGCCCGGCGCGACGACGTGCACTACGCGGTCGCGCATCCGTGCCACCCGTCGGTGTTCCTCGAGCGCACGACGCCCGAGCAGTGGGCGGACACCTTCGGCGGCGTCGCCGCGCCGCAGGAGGTCGTCGCCGCATTCGAGGACGACGACGAGACGGCGCGCGCGGCGGCCGAGGCCGTCATCAGCACCATCTACGCGCCCGTGATCGCCGTGCACTGGGTGACCGTGAAGCAGCTCGCCGTGCTCGAGCCGACTCTCGTCGAGACGATCGCGTGCATGATCGGCGAGTTCCTGCACGAGGCGCTCGACGAGACCGTCAACACCGTAGGGGTGCCCTACGAGGCCGCGCGTGCGATGCTCTACGGGCACACCTGGATCGCGCTGACGAACGGACTGCGCGGGTCGAACCCCTTCTCCGACGCGTGCCACATCGCCATGCGCTACGGGCGGGAGACGATCGTCAAGGAGGACTGGAAGCGCATCTTCGACGACGCGGAGCTCGACGGCGTCATCGCGAGGATGCTCAAGATCGACGGGGTGCGGCGCTGAACGCCGCGCGAGACGCGAGAACAGCCAGCGCGGGACCACACGAGAGCAGGAGGAAGCACGCTGTGACCGGCAGACTCGAGGGGAAGACGGCCCTCGTGACGGGGGCCGGATCGGGCATCGGCCGATCCGTGGCCGACCGCTTCGTCGCGGAGGGCGCGTTCGTCGCGTTCACCGATCGCAACGGGCCGGCGGCGGAGGCGGCGGCGGGCGGCCGCGAGCGCACGGCCGCGGTGCAGCTCGACGTCTCCGACGAGGAGAGCGTGGAGGCGGCCTTCGCGGCGCTCGCCGCGCGCGGCATCCGGCCGGACGTCGTCGTCGCCAACGCGGGCGTGCAGCTCTTCGGCCAGGACGCACGCGTCGCCGACGTGCCGCTCGAGGCATGGCGTCGCACGATCGATGTGAACCTCACGGGCACCTTCCTCACCGTCAAGCACGCGGTGCGCTCAATGCTGGGGCGCGGCGGGTCGATCATCCTCACCGGGAGCCCGACGGGGCTCAACGGCGAGGGCGCGGAGTTCGCGGCGTACTCATCGTCGAAGGGCGGCATACACGCCCTCGGTCGGTCGGTCGCCGCCGCGTATGCCAGGGAGGGCATACGCCTGAACACGGTCGTGCCCGGATACACGGAGACGCCGCTCGTGACGACAATCTCGGGCGACGCGGAGTCGCGCGCCGCGATCGTCTCGCGCATCCCGCTCGGCCGCCCCGGCCGCCCGGAGGACGTCGTGGGGATCATGGTCTTCCTCGCGAGCGACGAGGCCGCCTTCGCGACGGGCGCGATCTTCCGCGTCGACGGCGGCATGACGACGCTGTGAGCGACGTGGGCGGCGGGCGCGACGCGGGTGCCGTGCCGAGCGCCGGCGGCGGGCCGGCCTCGGCCGGCGCACGGGTCCCCGACGGCGTGCCGAGCGAGCGCGGCGGGGAGGTCGTCTTCGCGTCCCCGCCGGAGGATCTGCTCACGGCCGCCGAGCGCGGCGGGCGCGTCGTCTCCGGTGGAGACTGGCGAGCGCTCCTGCGCGGCGAGTCGCTCGACGACGTGCACCACGCGGGGCGCCCCCTCGTGCGGGCGGTGCGCCTCGTGCTGCGCGACGCCGACTGGCGCACCCTGCCGCTCGAGGCGGAGTCCGTCTCCGGCTCCCTCGACGCGCCCGAGGGGATCGTCGTGCGGGGCATCGCGCGCGACCCGCTCGCCTCCGCCGCGGCGCCCGGCGCTGCGCCCTCCGGCGCTGCGCTCTCCGGCACTGCGCTCTCCGGCACTGCGCTCTCCGGCACTGCGCCCTTCGGCACTGCGCCCTTCGGCACGGAGCGGCTCGCCGCTGCCCGCCTCGCCGTGGCGCCGCTCGCGTCGTGGACGCTCACGGCGCGCGCGGACGCCGACGGGCTCGTCGTGCGCGCCGAGGTGCGAGCCGAGCGGGCGTTCCGGCGCAACCGCATCGGCCTCGTCGTGCTGCATCCGCCCGCGCTCGCGGGGTCGCCGCTCGTCGTCGAGCACCCGGACGGCACGCGCACGAGCACCGTCTTCCCCGAGCGCATTGCGCCGCACCAGCCCGCGCGCGACGTCGCGGCACTCGAGTGGGAGGCGCATGCGGGGCGGTTCCGCGTCGAGCTCGCGGGCGACGTGTTCGAGATGGAGGACCAGCGGAACTGGACGGACGCCTCCTTCAAGACGTACTCGACGCCGCTCGCGCTCCCGTTCCCGGTGGACGTCGAGCCCGGCGAGGTCGTCGTCTCGGAGGCCCGCCTCACCTGCACCCTCCCCCTCACCCCACCCCCAGTGACATTTGTGACACGCGCGCGCGCCTCGCACCGGCGTGTTGTCACAGGCGCGACGACGGGCGACCGCATCCCCCTCGTCACGACGATGGCAAGCACGGCGCCCGAGGCGGCGCGGCCCGCCGCGCTCGATCCGCGGCTCGCGCGCTCCCCGCTCGTCGTCGAGGTCGACCCCGCGACGCCTCGATGGACGGACGCCGTCGAGCGCGCGGGGCGCGAGAGCGCCGGGCCGATCGACGTGCGCATCGTCGCGACCGACGCGGACGAGGCGGAGGCGGCTGTCGCGCGCGTCCTCTCGCTCGCGGGCGTCGAGGTCGCTCGCGTCGGCGTCTTCTCGCGCGCGACCCATGCGAGCGAGAGCGACCTGCTCGACGGCGCCGGGCGCGCGCTCGCGCTCGCGGGGCGCCCGATCGAGCTCCTCGGCGGCGTGCGCGGCCACTTCACCGAGCTCAACCGCACCCACGAGCGCCTCTCCGCATGGAGGGGGCCGCTCGCCTTCAGCATCACGCCGACGATGCACGACCTCGGCGGCCAGCAGATCGCGGAGTCGCTCGCGATGCAGCGCCTCGTGCGCGAGGACGCGACGCGCATCGCGGACGGCCGCGACCTCCACGTCGGGCCGGTCACGCTGCGCGCGCGCTTCAACGCGGTGGCGACCTCGCGCGCGGCGCGCGTCGCGCGCGACCCGCTCGCCGAGGGCTACGGCCCCCACCTCGATCCGCTCGCGACGGACGGGCGGCAGGCGGCCGCCTCGCTCGGCGCGTGGCTCGTGGCCAGCGCGAGCGCGCTCGCCCGCGATCCCGTGCGGTCGGCGTGCTGGTTCGAGCAGTGGGGTCCCCGCGGCCTGCAGGTCGGGGAGGCGCTCACCGCCGCGGGCGTCGTCTTCGCGTGGCTGCTCGAGCTCGCCGGGCACGAGCGGCTCGCGGTCGGGGGACCGGATGGCGCGGCCGGCGGGGCGGACGACGCGGTCGCCGCCCTCGCGGCGGCCTCCGACGCCGGCCCGGTGGTGCTCCTCGGCAACCTCGGGCACGAGACCGCGGACGTCGAGCTCGTCCCGCCTGGCCGGACGCCGGCGCCGCCGGCGCTCCCGACGGTCGAGTCGGCGCTCGGCGGAGTGCGTGACGCGCGCGCGGACGTGCACGGTGCGTTCTTCTTCGCGCTCGCGCCGGGCGAGGCCGTGCGTGTCCGCCTCATGCGAGCCTGACGTCGCGCGCGGGGCGCGCTGCACGGTGCAGCGCGCCCACGCCGCGCTCCGCGCTTCCCTGCGGCCCGCGCTCCGCCGCGGCC
>JAATFA010000010.1 GCA_015655445.1 Actinomycetales bacterium
GCCGAGCAGGTGAGCATCCCCGGGTTCCGCAAGGGCAAGGTGCCGCCGCCCATCATCGACCAGCGCGTCGGGCGCGCCGAGGTGCTCAACCACGCCGTGAGCGAGGGACTCGACCGCTTCTTCCGCGAGGCCGTGGAGTCGGAGAACGTGCGCCCGCTCGGGCGTCCGGAGGCCGACATCACCGAGTGGCCGAGCACGACCGACTTCTCCGGCGACCTGCTCGTGACCGTCGAAGTCGACGTACGTCCCGAGTTCGAGCTCCCCGAGTACGAGGGACTCGAGATCACGGTCGACCCGATCGAGGTCACCGATGAGGAGGTCGAGCAGGAGCTCGAGAACCTGCGCACGCGCTTCGGCACGCTCGTGACCGTCGACCGCCCGGCGACGACCGGCGACTTCGCCCAGATCGACCTCGTCGCGACGATCGGCGGCGAGCAGGTGGACACCGCCACCAACATCAGCTACGAGATCGGCTCGGGCGAGCTCATCGAGGGCATCGACGAGGCGCTCGAGTCGCTCACCGCGGGCGAGACGACGACGTTCGAGTCGACGCTCCTCGGCGGAGACCACGAGGGCGAGACCGCCCTCATCGAGGTCACCCTCAACTCCGTCAAGGAGCGCGAGCTGCCCGAGGCCGACGACGACTTCGCGCAGATCGCGAGCCAGTTCGACACGATCGACGAGCTGCGCGCCGACCTGCGCGAGCAGATCGCCGCGTCCAAGGTCGTCACGCAGGCGAGCCAGGCGCGCGACCGGCTCGTCGAGGCCCTGCTCGAGAAGGTCGACATCCCCGTGCCGGAGAGCCTCGTCGAGGCGGAGGTGCATCGCCACCTCGAGAACGAGAACCGGCTCGACGACGACGTGCACCGCGCGGAGGTGAAGGAGGCGAGCGAGCGGACGTTCCGCAACCAGCTCCTGCTCGACGCGATCGCGGAGCGCGAGGACGTCAAGGTGAGCCAGGACGAGCTCACGACCTTCCTCGTGCAGAACGCCGCGCAGTACGGCATGGACCCGAGCGAGTTCGTGAAGGTGCTCGACGAGAACGGGCAGATCCCCGCGATGATCGGCGAGGTGTCGCGCTCGAAGGCGATCTCGATCGCGCTCGGCAAGGCGAAGGTCGTCGACACGGCGGGCAATCCCGTCGACCTGCGGGAGTTCACGGCGCCGGCGTCCGCCCCCGTCGTCGACGCCGCCCCGGCCGGCGAGGACGACCACGACCACGGGAGCCACTCCCACTGACGGCCGCGGACATCGACGGAAGGGCGCTCCTCGTGGGGCGCCCTTCTCGCGTCCGCGCGCGGCGGCCCGCCGATCTGCCCACCGCGAACAGCGGCACCCGGGCATGCCGCCTCCGATAGATTCGACAGCGCACCACCCGAACGGAAACGGAGCTCCTCCATGGCGGAACCCACACTGCAGCCCAACGTCTTCTACCGACTTCTCAAGGATCGCATCATCTGGCTCGGCTCCGAGGTGCGCGACGACAACGCGAACGAGATCTCGGCGAAGCTCCTGCTGCTCGCCGCCGAGGACTCTACGAAGGACATCTACCTCTACATCAACTCTCCCGGCGGCTCGATCACGGCGGGCATGGCGATCTACGACACTATGCAGTTCGTGCCGAACGACATCGTCACGGTCGGCATCGGCATGGCCGCGTCGATGGGCCAGCTGCTGCTCACCGCGGGCGCCAAGGGCAAGCGCTACATCACGCCCAACGCGCGCGTGCTGCTGCACCAGCCGCACGGCGGCTTCGGCGGCACCGCGAGCGACATCCAGACGCAGGCGCAGCTCATCATCGACATGAAGCGCCGGCTCTTCGAGATCACGGCGGAGGCGACCGGCAAGACGGTCGAGCAGATCACCGCGGACGGCGACCGCGATCACTGGTTCAACGCGCAGGAGGCGCTCGAGTACGGCTTCGTGGACCACATCCGCGAGAAGGCGACCGACGTCACCGGCGGCGGCGGGACGAACGACAAGTGACCACCGACACGACTAGGAGCACCGACATGAGCATCCCCACCCTCGGTGGCACCGCATCCCACCTGCCCGAGAGCCGCTACATCCTGCCCTCGTTCGAGGAGCGCACGGCGTACGGCTACAAGCGCCAGGACCCCTACGCTAAGCTCTTCGAGGACCGCATCATCTTCATGGGCGTGCAGGTCGACGACGCGAGC